>JAFYZE010000278.1 GCA_017548805.1 Bacteroidales bacterium | reverse complement strand
CACCCTCGCCGACGAGGTGAAAGCCATGGGTATCTATCCATATTACAGGCCTATCTCATCCGGGCAGAATCCCGTGGTGAAGATGGCTGACGGCAGCGAGGTCCTGATGTTCGGATCAAACTCCTACCTCGGCCTGTCGGATGATCCCCGACTGAAAGAAGCGGCCATCAAGGCCACAGAGAAATATGGTTCCAGCTGCTCCGGCAGCCGTTTCCTCAACGGTACCCTCGACATCCACCAGGAACTGGAGGAGAAACTCGCCCGCTTCGTGGGCAAGGACGAGGCCGTCACTTACAGCACCGGCTTCCAGGTCAACCTCGGAGTTGTGAGCAGCCTTGGATTCCATGGAGGATATACCTTCCTGGATTCGCTCGACCACGCCTGCATCATCGACGGCAGCCGCCTCGGCTTCAGCCAGGTCCGCAAGTTCCCCCACAACGACATGGGCGGCCTCGAGAAGAAGCTCCGGGGCGTTCCGCGCGGGGCATACAAACTCATCGTCGTCGACGGCGTCTACTCGATGGAGGGCGACATAGCCAAACTCCCCGAAATAGTGGCGCTCTGCAAGAAGTACAATGCCAGCGTGATGGTGGACGACGCCCACGCCCTTGGCGTAATCGGTGAGAACGGTTCCGGTACCGCCAGCCATTTCGGCCTGACGAAGGAGACCAACCTCATCATGGGCACGTTCTCCAAGAGCTTCGGCTCGCTCGGAGGTTTCATCGCCGGTGACCACGCAGTCATCAATTTCCTCAAGCACAATTCGCGCTCGCTTATATTCAGCGCATCGATGACCCCGGCTGCGGTGGCCGCGGCTTCCAGGGCCCTCGACATCATGGTCGAGGAGCCGGAGCGCCGCGAGCAACTCTGGAAAGTCACAAGGCACGCGCAAGCCGCGTTCAAGGCTGCAGGATTCGACATCGGCCATACCGAGTCGCCTATTATCCCGCTCTTCGTCCGCGACACTTTCAAGGCCATGAAGGCCGTACGCCTGGCATACGAACGGGGCGTCTTCGTCACTCCGGTCATCGCACCCGCAGTGCCCGAGTCGGACGTCCTGATCCGCTTCGCCCTGATGGCAACCCATTCCGAGGAGCAGGTGGACACCGCCGTAGGAGTGCTCACCGATATCTTCAAGGAGCTCGAAATCATCAAGTAGCATGGTCATCCTCATCACTGGCATCACCTCCGGTTTCGGCCGCGCCATGGCGCAGCGGCTGAGCGCCGACGGGCACAAGGTATACGGTACGCACCGCAAGGCCGTCGACCTGGTGCCCGGCGTCACCTACATCCGGGCGGACGTGCAGTCCGCGGAGGAATGCGAGGCCGCTGTCCGGCAGGTCGTCGAAGCAGAGGGACGCATCGACGTCTTCATCAACAACGCCGGCATGGGCATAGGAGGTCCGCTCGAGTTCTCGTCCCTGGAGGATGCGGAGCGCCAGATGGACATCAACTGGATGGGAATGGTCCGTTTCCTGCATTACGTCCTGCCCGTCATGCGCCGGCAAGGCGGGGGCAAGATATTGTGCTTCAGCTCTATCGGAGGTTTGATGGGACTCCCCTTCCAGGGGCTTTACTCCGCTTCGAAGTTCGCGATCGAGGGCTATTGTGAAGCCCTCCGCCTCGAGACCAAGGCCTTCGGCATAAAGGTCATAGTCATCGAGCCCGGCGATTTCGCGACCTCTTTCACAGCGCAGCGCAAGAGTGTCGCGGCTCCTGAGGCATACGAGGTGTACAAATCCTACGCCCGCTCGCTCGCGAGCATCGAGAAGGACGAGACCACCGGCCTGAAGCCCGAATACCTGGCCGCGAAGATCTCGAAGATAATCATGAAGAAGCGCCCGAAGTATCACTACATAATCTCCACCCTCGAGCAGCGTCTTTCCGTGACGCTCAAGGCCATCCTTCCCCCGAGCTGGTTCGCGCGCATACTCGGGTCATATTATCATCTCTGAATACAGAACAGTTAATAAGAAATAGTCATGGAACCCAAGAAACTCTATCTCGTCAAGGAAGGCAAGAAAGTCTGCGGACTCTGCAACGGTATCGGTGAGTATTTCGAGATCGACCCGACTATCATCCGCCTGGCCTGGCTCGGATTCGTCTTCATCGGAGGAACAGGCCTGCTGGCCTATTTCATCGGGGCTCTGATCGTTCCGACGAAGCCGACGTCCCGTTAGACCCGGACGCAAGCCGGTATATCTTGTATCCCGTCGCCGCCACCAGAATGGACATGAGCGGCGAAATCAGGTTGAAGAAACAATAAGGCAGGTACTCGAGGGTAGGAACCTTGAGTACGGTGGCCTGCGTCATGCCGCATGAGTTCCACGGTATGAGCACCGAGGTCACGGTAGCCGAGTCCTCGGTAGAGCGGCTCAGCAGCCGGCTCTCGAATCCCTTTTCCTTGTACAGGTCCTTGTAAAGGTTGCAGGTCAGGATGATGGACAGGTACTGGTCGCCCGTCACCATGTCCGAGAAAACGCCCGTGGCCACGGTTGACGCCACCAGCGGAGTGCGTCCGGCTATGCGGCGTGTCAGCATATGGGTTATGCTCTGTATCATCCCGGCGCCGGTCATGGCGCCTCCGAAAGCAGCTGCACAGAAAATAAGGAACACCGTGCTCAGCATACCGTTGATGCCCCGTGTCGAGACCAGCGGATCAAGCACGGAATTGCCCGTCTCAATTGCAGTGTCGCCATACCAGGTGATGAACAGTCCCCTGAAACCTCCGGCGAAAGTATTTCCTCCTCCGATGGAGGCTATGATGTCCGGCTGCGCCAGAAGAGCCGCGATGCCGGCCATGAGCGCCGCGAGCATCAACGTAATGACCGCAGGCACGCGCTTGTAGATCAGGATGCCGGTGGCGACGGGAACGAGCAGGAGCCACGGGCTGATCCTGAACGAAGCGTGCAGGGCGTCCGAAAACTCCCCGGCACGCATGGCGTCGCCGGGATCGTGAAGTATGCTGGCAACGAGGAATACGATGGATGCTATAACGAACGACGGCACTGTAGTGACCATCATGTAGCGGATATGGGTGAACAGCGGGGTGCCGCTCACCGAAGAAGCCAGCACGGTAGTGTCGGACAGCGGCGATATCTTGTCGCCGAAATAAGCTCCTGAAATGATGGCTCCTGCGGTCCAGGGCGCAGAATAGCCCATTGCCGCCCCTATGCCCAGGAAAGCCACTCCTATGGTGGCAATGGTCGTCCACGAACTGCCCGTCACTACGGAGACCAGAGCGCAAATCAAGCATACTGCCAGAAGAAAGATCTTGGGACTCAAGATTTTAAGGCCGTAGCAGATCAGTGTCGGTACGATGCCGCTGATCATCCAACTGCCTGAAATGGCTCCTATCAAGAGGAGTATTATGACCGCTGTGCCAATGGAACGGATGTTCTCCGCCATTGCCTTTTCTATCTGCTCCCAGGGGGTATGGTACACCAGCATCGACAAGGCAAGCGCCACGCCGGTGGAGATAAGCAGCGCCACCTGGCTGCCGCCATCCAAGGCGTCGGAGCCGAAATGCTTGATGACAAGGAAAAGCAGGATGACCAGCAGCAAGAACGGAAGGAGGGACACCATCCATCCCGGGGTCCTGCCGCGCGGGGAAACATTCATGGCAGGAAAAGGTGTTGATCAGTGTTTCTTGACGGGATCGCAGGTAAGGCCAACGCCGAGCTTCTTGAAGATCTTGCGGTCGACCTCGCTGAGCATTACAGTGGAATGGACCTGGCAGCCCCGCAGCTGCGGGAGGCAGGCAAGCGCCCTGCGGCAGTTGGTGTCGGTAGGGCTGAGCACTGAAAGTGCGACCAACACTTCATCTGTGTGCAGACGAGGATTCTTGCCATGGAGGTAGCTGACCTTGGTCTTCTGGATAGGCTGGATCATGCTCTGGGGGATGAGCTTGGTCTGGTGGTCGATGTCCGCGAGATGCTTGATGGCATTGAGCAGGAGGGCTGCGCTGGGGCCGAGCAGCGAACTGGTCTCGGCCGTGATGAGCGTGCCGTCCTCGAGCTCCATGGCTGCCGAAGGCACTCCGGACTTCTCCTGGCGCTCTTTCGCGGCCACGGTGCAGCGACGGTAGTCGGTCGTGATCTTGGCCTGTTTCATCACGAGGGCGATCTTGTTCACCTCGTTGTCGTTGCAGTCGCCGTCAGCGAGCTGTCCGAGAGCGGTATAGTAGCGCCGGACGATCTCATGACGCGCCGCGTCGCAGCAGACGTCCTCGTCCAGGAGGCAGTAGCCTATCATGTTGACTCCCATGTCAGTGGGAGACTTGTAAGGATTCTCGCCGTAAATGCCTTCGAAAAGGGCGTTGAGCACCGGGAATATCTCTATGTCGCGGTTGTAGTTGACCGCGGTGCTGCCGTAGGCCTCCAGGTGGAACGGGTCGATCATGTTGACGTCGTTGAGGTCGGCGGTCGCCGCTTCGTAAGCGAGGTTGAGGGGATGCTTGAGCGGGAGGTTCCAGATCGGGAAGGTCTCGAACTTGGCGTAGCCGGCCTTGATGCCGCGCTTGTGCTCCTGGTAGAGCTGGCTGAGGCAGACGGCCATCTTGCCGCTGCCGGGGCCGGGGGCCGTCACCACCACCAGCGGGCGGGTGGTCTCGACATAGTCGTTCTTGCCGAAGCCTTCCTCAGAGTCGATGAGTGCGACATTCTGCGGATAGCCCTCGATGGTGTGGTGGTAATACACCTTGATGCCCATGCGCTCCAGGCGCTGGCGGTAGGCGTCGGCGCTGGACTGGCCGTTGTAGTGAGTGATGACGACTGAGCTCACCAGGAAGCCGCGGCTCATGAACTCCTCGCGCAGGCGCAGGACATCCATGTCGTATGTGATGCCTAGGTCGCTGCGGATCTTATTCTTTTCAATGTCGACGGCACTGATAACGATGACGATCTCGCAGTCATCGATGAGCTGCGAGAGCATCTTGAGCTTGTTGTCGGGCTCGAAGCCCGGCAGAACGCGGCTGGCGTGGTAATCGTCGAAAAGCTTGCCTCCGAACTCCATGTAGAGCTTGTCGCCGAATTTGGCGAT
>JAFYZE010000277.1 GCA_017548805.1 Bacteroidales bacterium | reverse complement strand
CTCAAGAAGGAGGAGATCGCACTGTATTTCCCCGAGATGCTTGAAGCCTCCCACCAGTGCCGTTTCACACCCTGCACGCATACACACGAGCCGGGCTGCGCAGTCAAGGCGGCCGTGGACGAGGGCCGCATAAGTGCGGAGCGTTATAACTCCTACCTCGGAATGCTCGAGGAGGATACCAAATTCCGTTAGGCCTCTCCGATGAACGCGCTTAACAAGGAGATACTCCGTCTCGCAATCCCCAGCATACTCGCCAATATCACCGTCCCCATTGTGGGAATGGTGGATATCGCCGTAGCGGGGCACCTTCACGGCAGCGACCTCTTCACCGCCGCCGCTTTCATCGGCGGTATCTCCATCGGCTCGATGCTCTTCGACCTCCTGTACTGGAATTTCGCGTTCCTGAGAGTTGGTACGGGCGGGCTGACCGCCCAGGCCTTCGGCCGGGGCGACCGGCGCGAGTGCGCCCGCATCCTGATGCGGGCCGTGCTGCTCGCGCTCGGCTGCGCCGCCCTCATCCTCCTGATACAGTGGCCTTTCACGAAACTTGCATTCCTGCTCATAGACAGTTCGTCAGAGGTACGGGAACTGGCGCTGAAGTATTTCTTCATACGCGTATGGGCAGCCCCGGCCACACTTGGCCTGATGGCTTTCAGGGGATGGTTCATCGGGATGCAGGATTCCTTCAGCTCCATGATGACCGACCTCGTGGTCAACGGGATGAACATCGCTGCGAGCATAGTGCTCACGCTGGGCATCGGCCGCTGGGAAGGATTCGGTTTCCCCGGAATCGCCCTCGGCACCGTCGTAGCCCAGTATTCCGGACTGCTGTACGCTACGCTGAAGACAGCTTTTCACTACGGGGATGTCTTTGAAGGATTCTCCCGCGAGGATCTGCGGAAATCTTTCGCCGGGTCGGAGATGCGGGGCTTCATGTCCATGAACAACGACATCTTCATCCGTTCCCTCTGCTTTACCGCCATCTACATCAGCATTCCGGCCATTGCCGCCCATTACGGCGACCTGATGCTGGCCGCCAACACCATCCTGATGAAGCTTCTGATGATATTCTCCTTCTTCACGGATGGATTCGCCTATGCGGGAGAGGCCCTGACGGGCCGCTTCATCGGCGAAAGGAATCTCAGGATGACGAAGAGGTCGGTGAAGTACGTCTTCTACTGGAGCATGAGCATAGTGCTGGGATTCATGGCGATATACTGGTTCGGCGGGATGCCGATAGTCAGGCTGATGACTTCCGATACGGAGGTCATGGAAGCCTGCCGGAAATTCATCCCCTGGCTGGTGCTGATGCCGCTGACAGGCTGCGCAGCCTTCACCTGGGACGGCATCTATCTCGGCGCGACCGCCTCAAAAGGCATCCGCGATGCCATGATCTGGGCGGCCGCAGCCTTCCTGGGCTGCTGGTTCGCCGGCATCGGCATCCTCCGTGCCGTCTCACCGCTGCCCCACGACAACCCGGCCTTCCAGGTCCAGGCCATCCACATCCTCATGGTCGCCTATTTCGCGCACCTCCTCGCCCGCACCATCGTCCTGTCCCTGCGCTACCGCCGCGACGTCCTCGCCCGGCATTTTCAGTCCTTGTAGAGACCTTCCCTGGAGAGCAGATGGTTAAGGTTGGCGAGGCCGTAGGCTGTGACAGCCTGGACCACTGCCGAATGCTCCAGATACTCCGGGATCAGCTTGTCATAGAGGTCGTCCTCGGTGTGCCAAATGTCACGGTAGATGAAGTCGTAGCCGAAGATATCCTGCTCCCTGAAAGAGATGGCCGGGATGCCGTTCATGGCGAAATAGGCGTGGTCGGAACCGCCGGCGCTGGTGGGCCTGGCCTGCGGCTCGCCCTCGCGCTTGATCACCTCGAAGGGGATGTCGGGATTGTAATCCTTGAGCGGCTCACAAACTTCCACGAAATCATCGTACATCGCCGGGGGAACGGTGATGGATACCGCTGCCAAAGGACCTCCGTCGCGGTTGAAGTAATTGGAAATCTTGTCCCAGGGGACGGTCTTGTTCAATACGAAATACTTAGAACCCAGCAGGCCGTACTCCTCTGCGGTCCAGATGCAGAACATGATGGAGCGTTTGGGCTTGGCGCCGGCGGCTGCCAGCAGGCGCGCCGCCTCCATGGTCACACAGACTCCCTGGCCGTCGTCGGTGGAACCGGTGGCGATGTCATAGGCGTCAAGATGGCCGCCCATCATCACATACTCGTCCGGATACTTGCTGCCCTTGATGACCGCAAGGATATTGTGGTACTTCATGGGCCCGGGGAAGAAATGGTTGCGGATGTCGAACTCCAGCTGGAAATCCTGACGGTCGACAACCTTCTGCTTGATAGTCTCGAACTGGTGCTCGTCCAGCAGGATGTCGCAGGCCTTGGGAAGGTTGTCCATAGTGATGTCAAAGCAGGTCGCGCGGTTGTAGAGCACCTGCATGGGCATCTTGGACGGGCGGATGAAGCCCAGGACGCCGGCATCGACCATCTGGCGGTAGAAAGGCACGGTGGCCTCCTCGCCAGCCGCAACCTTGGCGGCGCGGGTGGAGTCCGCCTTGGGGCTGGAGTCGATGGCCAGACCGCTGGTCGGGCCGGTCTCCAGCAGCACCCAGGCGCCCTTGAGCGCGCCCTTGACGCGGTTGAATTCCTGCTGGGTCTTCGGCTCGAGCAGCACTCGGCCCTTCTGGGGCCCGCGGGTGCCGGCTGTATAGGCCGGAGTACCGAAATGCAGGGTCATCCCGTCCTCGGAGAGCATCCTGCCGGACCAGGGGCCGCGGTCGAAGCCCACGCCGATCTCGACGGCCTCCTGAAGGGTCACTTCGAGGCCCCAGGAGCGGAACTGCTCCGCCACCCAGTCCTCTGCGTGGTGAAGCATGTGCGTGCCGACGAGGCGGCCGCCGATGTTCCTGGCAATATAGTCCGCATGTTCCATGGTGCGGTTGTCGGTACGCCCGAGCTCAAGGACGGCCTTGGTGACCTTGTCCTGTGCGCCCAGCGTCAAGGCCATAAGGAGTGCCAGGCCGATGATGCTGAAAGTTCGTTTCATAGGTTATTTCTTTTTGGCGGTTTTTCTAGTGGGAGGCTCCTCCGTCACGTGCTCCGGCTCGACCAGCTCATAGTCCAGCAGGACCTGGTCGAGATTGGCGGATTTCACGCGGATGCGGACGGGATTGCCGAGGGTGTAGACCTTGCGGGTCCTGCGGCCGACGATGCGGAAATTCTTCTCGTCGAACTCGAAGAAATCCGAGCGTATGGTCCGCAGCGGTATCATGCCCTCGACCTTGGTCGGCTCAATCTCGGCGTACATGCCCCACTCGGTGACGCCGGACACATGCGCGTCGAACTCCATGCCTATCTTGTCCTGCATGAACTCCACCAGCTTGTACTTGATGGAGGCGCGTTCGGCATCCGTCGCGACGATCTCTCGCTCGGACGAATGGACGCTCATCGCCTCGTAGAAGCCCTTGTCCTGACTGTCGGCATTGTCGAGATAAAGCGACAGCAGGCGGTGCACCATCAGGTCCGGATAGCGGCGGATCGGTGAAGTGAAATGCGTATAGAACTTGAAGGCCAGTCCGTAGTGGCCGATGTTGTCGGTGCTGTATTTGGCCTTGGCCATGGAGCGCAGTGCAATGATCTGCAGGGCATCATAGGAGGGCGTGCCCTTGGCGGCTGCAAGCAGCCCGCCGATGGATTCGGCGACCTCGGATGGGCTGCCTATCGGGCCCATCTTCAGGCCGAAATTGCCGGCGACGTCGCGCAGACCGGCGACCTTCTCCATGTTCGGTTCGTCATGGATGCGGTAGACGAATGTCTTGGCCTTCTTGGAAGGCACGCCGTTCATCTTGCCGCCCGTGGCGACATATTCGGCTACGCTGCGGTTGGCAAGCAGCATGAACTCCTCAATGAGCCAGTTGGCCTCCTTGGAGACCTTTTCATAGACATTGACGGGCTTGCCCTTCTCATCCACTTCCACTTTCATCTCGGGACGCTCGAAGTTCATCGCGCCAGCCTTGAAACGGCGTTCGCGGAGCGTGAGCGCAAGCTTGTTGAGTATGAGGAGAGCCTCCTCGACGGGCTCCGTCGCCTTGCCGGACTCTATGATGGCCTGCGCCTGCTCATAGTCGAAGCGGTTGTCAGAGTTGATGATGGTCCTGCCGAACCAGCGGCTCTCGACCTTTGCCTTGGGAGTAATCTCGAAGACAGCGGAGAATGTGAGCTTGTCCTCGTTGGGACGGAGCGAACAGAGTTTGTTGCAGAGCTTCTCGGGAAGCATCGGGACGGTACGGTCCACGAGGTAGACGGACGTGCCGCGTTCCTGCGCCTCCTTGTCCACTGGAGTGCCGGGCTTGACATAGTAAGAGACGTCGGCGATATGCACACCTATCTCGTAATTGCCGCTCTCGAGTTTGCGGAACGAAAGGGCGTCGTCGAAGTCCTTGGCGTCAGCGGGATCGATGGTAAAGGTAAGGGTGTCGCGGAAATCCTTGCGGCCTTTGAGGTCGTTGGAGGTGATCCTGTCGGAAATCTTGTCGGCGGCGTTCTCCACCTCCTTGGTGAAACGGTACGGGAGACCGAACTCCGCGAGGATGGCGTGCATCTCGGTCTCGTTGTCGCCGGGCATGCCGAGAATGTCGACGACGTGGCCCTTAGGGCCCATGTCGTATTTCTCCCAGCGATCCACGACGGCGGCGGCCTTCATGCCGGTCTTGCCGCCCATCGCCAGGGCCTGCTGCTGGTCAAGTTCGATGTCATAAGGCATCGACTTGCTCTGCATGAGGAGCCAGGCCTGCGAGCCCACGAAGTGGAGTATGCCTACATGCGGGCGGTTCGAGCGTTCGATAATCTCCACCACCTCGCCTTCACGGCGCCTGGTTCCGATCTTTTCCTTGGTGAGGGCGACACGGACGGTGTCGCCGTTCAAGGCGTTCCTGGTCTTGCTGGCCTTCACGAAGATGTCGTCCTGCTCGCCCTCCACGACCACGAAGACGAAGCCTTCGCGGCCCATCTGGACCTTCCCTATGAACTGGGGATAATGCTGGAGGGACTTGGTGCCGCGGCCACCGCCGGCCCGCCTGCCGGCCGAAGGCCGGGCTCTGCGGGCGGCTCCGCCGCGGCCGCTGCGGGAACCTTTCCCGCGGTTTCCTTTACTCGACATATTGCTGCTGTTGGTGTTTTCTGAGATGATCTATGAGCGTGGAGGAGAATACGGCCTCTTCCAGCTCGGACAGGAACGCCACCTCGATGGGGACCTGGAACAGGCGGTCCTTGAGCCTCCTGGTCACCTTCGGACAGTCCACGAGGCGCTGTGCGTCCTTCTCCGTGGTGGCTATCGCCGCCGTGGGGAAGGACTTGGATGCGGACTCCAGGGTGCGGACGTCCGCCCTGGTGTAATTGTGATGGTCGCTGAAGGACAGGTGCTTTACTATCTTGTACTTGTCGCTCAGGAACATGCGCAGGGGCGTATCCTTGGCAATACCGGTGAACAGGATAAGCTTCTTGGTGTAGATGTAACGGGTATCTCCCTCCTCGTATATCTGCTCCAGCGGCCGGTAGTTGATGCAGGTGAAATAGACCTTCTGCCGGCCTCCCTTGGAATTTACCGCCTCGCATAGCGCAGGGTTGAAGTCCTTGTATCCGAGTCCTGCCAGGAACTCCGCTTTTTCCTCGTCCTCCATGTAGTGCGGGCATTTGGAGATAATGACGGCATCGGCCGCGCGCAGGCGCGACGGAAGGTCGCGAAGGCGGCCGAGCGGCAGCAGCATGTCCTTGTTCAAAGGACAGTTAAAGTCCACCAGGACGATGTTGTAAGTGGCTTTGAGCTTCCTGTACTGGAAAGCATCGTCAAGTACTATAAGCTCCGCGGGCTCCATTTCCTTGTGGACGCATTTGCGGGCCTTCTTCGAAGTCATTACCTGGTCAGGATGGCAGAGGAAGTTGCATCCCTCGATGCGGTCCTTGTCCACAGCCACCGTGACGGCAGGGAACTTCTTTTTTATCTGGACGGGCTCGTCGCCGTAGAGGGTGGCGCTGGAGCCGCTGACGACCTGCTGGAAGCGTTTGCTCTTGCGCTTGTAACCGCGCGACAGCACGGCGACGTTGCGGAAGCCCCAGTCGTCGCTGCGCTGCAGCACACGCAGGAGCATCTCCGTATGCGGGGTCTTGCCCGTCCCCCCGACGGTGATGTTGCCTATGCAGACGGTCGGCACTTCGGCCTCCCGGGTCTTGAAGATGAATCCTTTGTTGAAGAGAGCGTGCCGGACGGCCAGCACGAGGTAGTATGGAAACAGAAGCAGTTTGTCAATCATGGTGCTCCGTAGCGGATGTTTTACAAAAATAAGAAAAAATCAGAGACCGTAGACGCTCTCCGCCCCCTCCATCGTCACATTTCCCCATTTTTCTGCGATAAAGTCGAGCGTGGCGAAGATTTCGGGGATGTCCGTGCTGGTCACGAGCTTGATCCTGGTCTCCTTGAAGTCCGGCAGGCCCTTGAAATAGCAGGAAAGGTGACGGCGCATCTCGAACACCCCGCGGACCGGTCCCTTCAGGTCCAGGGACAACTGGAAATGCCTCTTGGCCAGTGCTACACGGTCGATTACACTCTGTGTCGGCAGCAGTTCGCCCGTGTCCAGGTAATGCCTGATCTCGCGGAATATCCAGGGATGGCCGAAGGAAGCGCGGCCGACCATGATGCCGTCAACGCCGTAGCGGTCGAAATACTCCTTTGCCTTCTGCGGGGAATTGATGTCGCCGTTGCCGATGATGGGAATCTTCATCCTGGGATTGGATTTGACCTCGCCGATGAGGGTCCAGTCCGCCTCGCCCTTATACATCTGCTGGCGGGTGCGGCCGTGGATCGTAAGCCCCTGGATGCCAGCATCCTGCAGACGCTCCGCGAGCTCCACTATGATCTTGGAGCTCTCGTCCCAGCCCAGACGGGTCTTGACCGTCACTGGCTTGGACACGGCGTCCACAATCATCCTGGTGATCATCACCATCTTGTCTGGCTCGCGCATCATTCCCGAGCCGGCGCCGCGCCCTGCAATTTTGTTCACCGGACATCCGAAATTGATATCGACCAGGTCGCATCCGTAGCCTCCGCAGATCTCTGCGGCACGGTCAGCCATCCTTGCGGCCTCAACCATCGATTCGGGGATATTGCCGTATATCTGGATGCCCACCGGGGCCTCCTCCGGGATCGTG
>JAFYZE010000276.1 GCA_017548805.1 Bacteroidales bacterium | reverse complement strand
GCGGGAGGGTTAGTGCTTGCCTTTGGCGGCATCAAGGCTATTGTCGCCTCGTCAAAATACAAGGGAGCTTGGGAGAAGCCGGTTTCAGCGGTCTCAGTATCTTTGTTAGTCGCCCTTTTCCTGGTGTCTTTCAAGATGCCGGCGATCAATGATTATGTCGGCTACGGCAATCTCTGCAAGCTTGTTCCTGACAGCGGGCAGGTCTATACCCTCCGGGTACACAGGCCGGAGAACATGGACGTTTATCTGGGCCGGGATGTCTACAATCTCGGGGATGACATCGATTCTTTCCTTCTCCTGGCTCCGAAAGAGGGTACTTTGATTCTTCCCATGAAAGCTTTCGGTGAATCCGAAGCTTTGGGACAGTATCTCGAGGACCTTGACCTGGAATACTGCGGACCGTATGCGATCTGCAATCTCGATCCATTAGGCCAGAAGAACGCCCGCAAACAGGCGAGGAAATCACGCAGGTCCAGATGAAAGCCGTCATCGCCATAGATTCGTTCAAGGGCTGCCTGAGTTCCGCTGAGGCGGCAGCTGCGGTCGCGGAAGGCCTCGTCGGGCACGACTGTGTCGTGCTGCCCGTCTCCGACGGTGGCGAAGGTTTCGCTACGGTGCTGACGGAAGCGCTTGGAGGAGAGTTAGTCACTGCCCGCGTCCACGATCCGCTCGGGCGCATGATTGACGCATCGTATGGACTTGCAGGACAAACGGCTGTCATCGAGAGTGCCGCGGCAAGCGGGCTCACCCTGATGAGCCCGGAAGAGCTGAATCCCCTGCGGGCGAGCAGCCGCGGCACAGGCGAGCTTATCGCTGACGCGATATGCCGCGGCGCCAGGGACATCTATGTCGGCTTCGGAGGTACCGGGACGAATGACGGCGGAAAAGGCATGCTGGAGGCCATGGAAACTGTCCGGGTACTATGGCCGGAATGCCGTTTCACTGGCCTCTGCGACGTGACTGCCACCTTCTGCGGGCCGGAAGGCGCAACCGCCGTTTACGGGCCGCAGAAAGGCGTAAAGCCGGAGCAGGTCGCTCTGCTCGACGACAGGTTGCGGGCGCTGGCGGAGCAGTACCGGCCCGCGATGGGCCGGGACGTGCTCACGAAGCCCGGCAGCGGTGCCGCCGGCGGCATGGCCGGAGCCCTCTGGGCAGTCCTCGGCGGCGAACTGAAACCCGGCGCCGACGCCGTCCTCGACATCCTCCGCTTCGAACATCATCTGAAAGGGGCCTCACTAGTCATCACCGGCGAAGGCCGCATCGACGCGCAGACCCTGCAGGGCAAACTCCCCACAGTTGTCGCCCGCCGCGCCAAGGCCTTCTCCCCCACCCTTCGCGTCGTCGCCTTTACCGGCCGCAATGAGCTCACATCCTCACAATCCATCTTCGACGAAATAATACAGATAACCCCGGACGATGTGTCGTTGGAAACGGCCCTCGACCGGGATTATGCATATGGAAGGCTGACCGCTGCCAGCGCTAGATTCCGCTAAAAGAACTGAAGCCTCCGTCGACGGGAAGGACAACGCCCGTGACAAATGTGGCGGCGTCGCTGCAAAGGAACTGCGCGGCGCCGTTGAGCTCCGTCAAGTCACCGAAACGGCGCATGGGCGTCTTGGCTATCACTTTCACGGAACGGTCAGTGAGGCTTCCGTCAGGATTGAGGAGCGCGGCACGGTTCTGCTTGCCGATGAAGAATCCGGGCGCAAGCGCATTCACGCGTATCTTCTCGCCGTACTTGATGGCCATCTCCTGGGCCAGCCAGCGTGTGAAATTGGAAACACCCTCCTTGGCAGCGCCATAACCAGCGACGCGTGACAGCGCGTCGTAAGCGGCCATGGAGGATATATTCAGGATACATCCGTAACCCTGTTTCGCAAATACCTCCGTGAAGACATGGCAGGGATAAACGGTTCCGTTGAGGTTGAGGTTGAGAACCTTCTCCCAGTCTTCGAGTTTCATGTCCCAGAAATTCTGGTCCGGCATGATGGTAGCCCCGGGGACATTGCCTCCGGCGACATTGATGAGGATGTCCACCTTTCCACGAGTCGCGACGACCTCATCTGCGATGGCTTTCACGGCCTCCGTTTCCATCACGTTGCAGGCATAACCGCAAGGATTGCCGCCGAGTGCACGCAACTGCTCGACTACGGGTTCGACCTGTTCAGGCCTGTGGACCAGTGCAATCACGTCCGCTCCCTGCGAAGCGAAATGACGCGCAAGTGACCCGCCCAACGCACCGGCCGCTCCGGTGATGACGGCTACCTTGCCTTCTACTGAAAACATCTCATTCATTTAATTATCAGATTAATTGGTTGTTGATTTCGTCACGTACGGCCGCCATCATGCCCTCGACCTGGCCGAGGGCCAGCATGCGGCCATGGAAACTATAGCCGGGATTGTATCCGACCTTCTCGTCTCCAAGCATGGTCTTGCCATGGTCAACCCTGAAAGGAAGGGTTGGATCCTGCTTTTCGAAGATGCGCACCAACTCGACCAGATTGGCACGACCGGCCGTATGCGGAGCTTCGATGAAATTGCCGTTGTCAAACACATAGCAACTGCGCAGGTGCACGAAACGCGTGCGGGCCGCGAAGCGTCGGGCCATGTGCACAACGTCGTTGTGCGCGCCCGACGATAATGAGCCCGCACAGAACGTCAGGCCGTTGTGCAGATTGTCGACTGCATCGAGCATCCAAGCGATATCCTCCTCGTCAGTGACGATACGCGGAAGCCCGAGTACGGGCATCGGCGGATCGTCCGGATGGATGCACATCTGCATGTCGTATTCCTCGCAGACAGGCATTATGGCCCGGAGGAAATACACGAGGTTCTCGCGAAGCTTATCCTTCGTGAT
>JAFYZE010000275.1 GCA_017548805.1 Bacteroidales bacterium | reverse complement strand
GCGCTGCTGTCCCCGTACAGGGCGTTCTCAAGACGCCCCTGTATGGCGGGACCGCCGGAGCCTTCCTCGCCGGCGATGCGCATCGGAACGGGCGACTCGGCAATGAAACGGTCCAGGAGGGCGTTCTCGTAGCGGTTGCGCAGCGCGTAGGTGACATCATCCCGCTCCGATGTCAGGATAAAGCGGTACAACGGCTTGAGCCTGATGTCCACGTCGCGGTGCTGCAGCAGCTCGTTGTCGAAATCTTTCTTTGCGAAATCCGCATCAAGCGCGATCAGCGAACTGTATTTCTTGGTCGTGTCGGCGAATGACCCGGCGTCCGTCTCGTTGGTGGCCCGGTACTCGCGCACCTTGCGCTGCGCGGTCTGGTAATCCTCTCTCGACCTCTGCGTCATCCCCAGCATGTTCTCGACATACGAGCGGTTCATGTATGCCTTGGCGAAATCCGGATAAAGCTCGATGGCCTTGTCATAGTCTTCAAGGGCGTCCCTCCAGCGTGACATTTCGATGAAATAGGAAGCTCGGTTGAAATATGCAAGGACGTTGTTGGGATTGATGCTGATCACATGGTCCATGTCGGCGAGCGCTTCCTCGAAATTGCCCACCTGGGCATGTATGAGGCTTCGGTTATACAGGGTGAGTGCGTTTCCCGGCTCGTCCCTGAGCACGCGGTTGAGGTCGCGCATCGCAGAATTGAAATCCTTGAGCTCGTAGTACATCAGCGCGCGGTTGAAATAAGCGAAGGTATTGGTCGTGTCGAGCTCGATGGCGTGGTTCATGTCGGAGATGGCGTCCTCGAACTTCCCCTGTTCGGCATAGAGGCGGCCGCGGCGTATGAAGCCCTCGGGCTCGAAGCGGTCGAGCTTGATGGCCTTGTTGTAGTCATTGATGGCTTTGAGGGTGTCGCCGAGGAATAGATACGAGGCTCCGCGGTTCAGATAGGCCGAAGGGTCCTTCGGCTCTTTCTTGATGTAGCGGTCGAAATCCTTGACCGCGGGCTCGAACTGCTGTGCGAGGAAATACGTGACTCCGCGGCTGAAATAGATGCCGATGTTGCCGGGACGGAGCTTGATCGCGGTGTCGAAATCCTGCAGCGCCTCGTCATAGCGGCCGAAACGGCTCAGGGTGATGGCGCGGTAATGGAATCCGTTGGTGAATATGGGGTTGATGCGCACGGAAGCGTCGAAGTCCTGCTGGGCTCCGCGGATGTCACCGAGGTTGTACTTGGCGATGCCGCGGAAGAAGAAAGTCCAGTAGTCGGAAGTGTCCAGCCTCGCGAGAATGTTGAAATTCTCGATGGCCTGGGCGTACTTGCCGTCCGCCAGGGCGTTGCGTCCGCGGAAGTAGAAAACGTCCCTGTCATATTGCGCCTCTGCGGCCTGCAGACCGCAGAACAAAACTGCCAATATGATGAGGAAGCGCTTCATAAAATTTCCGTTTATGGCCGGAATTCCTTAAATTTGGCCATATTTGCAAATATAATCATTTATTGTGCCTAAAACGTGGATTCGAGCCGTTTTTTCTCACATATCCTGGCCTTTTTCCTATTGATTCCTCCGGTGCTGTGTCAGGCGCAGAATACCGCTGCGGGAAACGGGATTGCTGAGCGGCTCCTTACGGAGACTTCCCTGCAGCAGAGCGTCGAGTTCCTTGCGGACAGCGTGTGCGGGGGCAGGGCTACGGCGTCGAAGGGTGCGGTCGAAGCATCGTTCTGGCTCGCCAGGCGTTTCGACCGCCTTGCTCTCCTTCCGGCCGCCTCGCGCCGGGGTTCTCCTTCCTATGTCCGTTCATTCCGCGTGGAAGGCCGGGCGGGGCACAATGTCATCGGTATCTGCCCTGCATCCTCCGCCTCGGAGCGGTACGCCATCGTGGCGGCCCATTATGACAATCTCGGTATTCTCGCCGGCCGTATGTATCCTGGAGCTGATTCAAATGCATCCGGGGTCGCGATGATGCTCGAATTGGCCCGCGCTTTCCGCAGCCTTTCGGTGCTCGGGCTCGGTCCTGACCAGAACATCCTTTTCGTCGCCCTGGATGCCAAGCAGATAAGTATGGCGGGTGCGGAGTCGCTTTATTCCATGATTTCTGACGGCTCGCTTCTGGATCCACGCACGCTGAAACCCATCCGTCGCGACCAGGTGTCCATGATGGTCAACCTCGACATAGTCGGCAGCACCCTCGAGCCTGTGACCAAGGGCAGGGAGGAGTATCTGATCATGCTGTCCAACGACGATGCGCTCAAGCGCCGTCTTTCCGAGGTCAACTTCAGCTCCAGGCTGAACCTTGACGTCTCATTCGATTACTATCGCAGCAAGGACTTCACCGACATGTTCCTCAACAAGATAGGTGACCAGAAAGTGTTCATCGAGAAAGGCATACCTTCCGTGCTCTTCACTTCAGGCATCACGATGAATACCAACAAAGTGGAGGATACGCCCGCCAATCTTGACATCGCTGTCTTGCGGAAACGTACCCTCCTCGTATTCAGATGGTTGGATAGAGTC
>JAFYZE010000274.1 GCA_017548805.1 Bacteroidales bacterium | reverse complement strand
CGAGGATGCACGCCTGCGCGCCTACGAGCGCAAATCATAGGTCAAGGAAGATCGTAGGAGGCCTCGTTCTGCCTGGCGGCTTCACGGATGATGGCGTCATAGCCGGTCAGCGCGGCGAACGGTGAGAACTGAGCCGCGCGCTCCTCCAATGGCATACGCGAGAACTGCCGGGAAGTATGATGCGGCAGATTGATGATATCGTCGTAATTGTCCGTCATGCCTTGTGTCCTCCTATCTGTTTGTTGCGTTCGATGGCCGTCGCGCCTTCCTCGAAGTTCATTCCCTTGAGGATAGCATTCTTGCCGTATTTGCGGCGGATCTCAAGGATGGCCTCCTGCTGGCGGCGTTCCTTGTCCGTATCAAAAGTCTCACCGAAGAGTTCCAACTGCTCTCCCTCGCCGTTCTCGGACGTCACATTGGCAGCCACAACAGTCAGGCGGTGGACATACAGGTCCCTGTCGACTATCTTGTCGAAAAGCCCCAGGACGGCCTCAGTGATAAGCCGCGTAGAGGAAGTCCGGCGCCCGAGGTTCACGGAACCGTGCGCCGGCTTCGGCACCGTCCGGCCGTACCAGTCGCGGACAAGTTCACCGGAATAGCCCACCGTTTTCAAAGTCCCCGCCGACACGGTTTGGGACTCTCTCGGCCGGTCGATGCTCTCGTAATTCACATTGATGACCATCTGGTCCGTGACCAGCCGCTTCTCCACCAGATCCATCACAAGTGAATCGGTCATCTCACTCATCACGACGCGGGCCTTCTCGAAAGAATATGGCTCAGTCATCACCTGCCCTGATCCGATGCTGTTCGCAGAAGGACGGTAAGCCTTGATCATTGCCATCGTGCAGGGCTCCCAGCCCCAGGCATGGTCGATTAGAAGTTCGGCATTGACACCGAAAAGCTTGTACAGGTACGCCTCCCAGGAGGGTTCGAGCGAGCGGCGGGCCAGGGCCCCCATGGTATGGATGCCCGCCGCCTCCAGCTTCGCGGCGATGCCATGCCCCACCCGCCAGAAGTCAGTCAGCGGCGTGTGATTCCACAGAAGCCGGCGGTAAGTAAGCTCATCGAGGAATGCCACGCGCACCCCGTCCTTGTCGGGGTCCGTATGCTTTGCAACGATGTCCATGGCCACTTTCGCCAGATAGAGGTTCGTGCCTATTCCAGCTGTCGCGGTGATACCGGTCGTGCCAAGCACGTCCCGGACCATCCGCATGGCCAGGTCATGTGCCGAACACGAATACGTGACCAGATAGTCCGTAGCGTCGATAAACACCTCGTCTATGGAATAGACATGTATGTCCTCAGGGGCGACATATTTCAGGTAGATTGAATAAATCCTGCTGCTGACCTGCATGTACAAAGCCATCCGCGGCGTCGCGACGATGTATTTCAGAGGCACCTTGCGGCCGCGGTTGATCTGCGCGACCTTCTGCACCACCTCGAAGAGGCGCGGCCGGCCGCCTATGCCGTAAGCCTTCAGCGAAGGCGACACGGCCAGGCAGATGGTCTTGTCGGTGCGGGAGGCGTCCGCGACGACGAGGTTCGTCGTCAGCGGATCCAGCCCCCGCTCCACGCACTCCACAGAGGCGTAGAACGACTTCAGGTCAATGGCTATGTATGTGCGGGGTTTCATCTACCACAAAGATAGCAAAAAACCCGCAGGGAAAAGATGCCTACAGCGAAATGGAAATACCGCCGAGGATGGTGATGCCGGGCTCGGGATAGCCGAGCATGGTCTCATACTCCTGGTTCAGGAGGTTCATGCCGCGGGCGAACACCTGCAGCCAGTCGTTGACCTTGTAGCCGACGCGGGCCTTGAGGTCGACATAGTTGCTGGTGACGGCGCCCTCTCCGGTGGACAGGTACAGGTCGCGGATCATCATGGCGCCGAGGTTGGCGCTGAAACGGCCGGGCGTCCAGTCGAGGCCGGCATAGGCCTTGTGGACCGGGGCGCCGGTGTAGATCACGTCCATCTTGAGGAAGCTGTAGTTGGCGTTGAAGGACAAGGCACGGCTGACGCGCCAATCGGCGGCGAACTCGACACCCTTGTTGGTGAAGGCGCCGACGTTGCGGTTCTGCGGCTTGCCGTTCTCACGCACAACTTCGATGATGTTGGAACCCTTGGTGTAGAAGAGGCTCAACTCCGTATTGAGGGCTCCGCCAAGGAAATGCTGGCCGAAGGTCAGGTCATAGCTCCAGGCCTCCTCGGGGAGGAGTTCAGAGTTGGCGGAAGCGTACATGTAAAGCTCACGCATGTTAGGCATGCGGAAACCTTTGGAAGCGGAGGCCTTGATGGTGGTGTTGTCTCCCGGCCTATAGGAAAGACCGACCTGCGGGATCCACTCAGCGCCATACGCGCTATGATAGTCGAAACGGATGCCCGCATTGAACATGAAGCGGCCAAAGACCTGCTGGTCAAACACATAGACCGCCTCTTCGTTTAGCTTCTTGTGGTCGGCATAAATCTCTTTGACCGGATCTCGGTAAGCATTGCCGCCATAATAGATGAGGTCGGTACCGACGGTCAGGGTGTTGCCGGTGAAAAGCGGCACCATCTGGTACGCCGACAGGCCGGCGGTGAAGTCGGTGCCGTGGAAGAGGAACTCGCGCGGCTTGCCGCCCTGGTTGTAACCGTCGTTGATGGTATGGTCACCGAAGTTATAGTAGAGGTCGATGTTGCCGGAGGTTTTCTCGTACTTGTTCTCGAGGGAGAGGCCGGCCATGCCGCGGATGATGTCGGACCAGCCGTCGAACATCGGGGCTGAGACTGTACCGGGATTCTCGGAGTAGGCCTTCATGAGGCTCACATTTGCGCCAGCCTTCCAGGCGCTGCTGAGCTGGTAGCCGAGTTTGACCATGCCGTTGGTGGAATGATACGCGGAGCTCTCGCGGTGACCGCTGGTGCGGTCATGTCCGAGAGTGACTGACGAGGTGAAGCGGCCCTTCTTATAATTGTCCGCAAAGCTTGCACGGTAGGTTCCGTACGAACCTCCCATCGCCTTGAAATCCAGATGATTGCCATCAACGAGAGGCTGACGGGTGATGATATTGATGGCGCCGCCCATGGCGTTGGATCCGTACAGTACGGACGCTGCGCCACGCGAGACTTCGACGCGCTGGGCGTTGGCGGCCATG
>JAFYZE010000273.1 GCA_017548805.1 Bacteroidales bacterium | reverse complement strand
CGATGCTCCGTCGTCGTTTGTGACAAGTTTCTGCAGATCGTTGCCGGATACCCAGATGGTGTGGTCGTTATACAGGAGTAAATGGTTGACTATGCCGGTATAGGGGATTCCGGATTCGTCCTCTATCGGTGTAGAGAAGGAATCCGTCTTCGGGTCATAGTATTGGATGCCACGCTGTCCAGCCACCAACAGGCGCCCCTGCCCGTCCTCGATGAAGGTGCCGGTGATGTCGTGGGAAATAGAATGCGGATCGGCAGGATCGTGCTTGTATGTGTGGATGCTCAGTCCGTCGTAGCGGTTGAGGCCGTTCTCGGTGGCAATCCAGATGTCTCCCCGCCTGTCCTGATAAAGGCAGTTGATGGTGCTGCTGCTGAGTCCGTCCCCGACGGACAGCATGATGCAGCGTTGTGCCCGGAGCGCAAAGGGGCACAAAAGCAGGAATAGCACGAAAACTGTTCTACGCATAAGAATGATGTTGTAAGCCAAAGGTAATTAAAAATGTAACATCCGGACCCGCTTGGGGTGCGAATGTTACATTCGGGCAGAAAGATGTTACACAAAAAAGGCCGGGATGTTGTCCCGGCCATAAAGGAATCATTGATAAATACTAGTATCCAGGATTCTGTACGAGGTTCTCGTTGACCTGCAGCTCGCTGTAAGGGAACGGATAGACTTCGTTCTTGTTTGCCTGGTAGCCGTGGGTCTTGCCGGTGTTGTACGGGTTCCAGGTAACGGAGGCGTTGCCGTTCTCATCAAGGGTGAACTCAGGAACCTTCTCATAGTGGCCGGCGAGGGCCTTTGGAGCATCGCCCCAGCGGACCAGGTCGACGAAACGGCAGCTCTCGAGATAGAGCTCGAAGCGTTTCTCGTCCTTGACGTTCTGCATGGTGAGCGAGGTGATCGGGGCTCCGGCACGCTCCTGGATAGCATTCAGAGCCTTGAGGCCGCTGCCGTCGTCACCAGTCTGGGCGCAGGCCTCTGCATAGAGGAGGAGCACCTCGGCGTAACGCATGTACATGCGGTCGTTGATGTACGAGTATCCGTTGCGGGCCTTGACGGCGTTCTGGTCACGATAGCGGAACTTCATGTCGAAGTATCCCTCATTTCCATGCACGGGATTGATCGTCTTGAACTTAGGCTTTCCGGTGAAGTCCATCTGAAGCACCTGCTCCCATGAGGCGACGGAGGCGCGGATACGGGTGGAGTTCGGACCGTCGTGGGCTACGAAGGCGTCGAAGAAGTCCTTGGTCGGGTTCATGAAGCCCCAGCTGTTGTTGTAGAATCCGTTGGGGACGCAGGTAAGGTGGTCCGTACGCCAGCCCCACATCAGGTAGAGCATGTCGTTGGTGTAGGTGTTGGTTCCGTTCTCGGTCACGTGCATGGCCATGACAACCTCCGGGCTGAGGTCTCCCTCCTTGCTCCAGATATTGTCGTACTCGCTGCTCGGCACGAGGTCGTAAAGCCCGGAGTCGATGACCTTCTTGAGGGTGCTCTTGGCGCCGGCATAGTCGCCGGAGAGGACCTGGGCCTTGCCCTGGTATGCGAGGGCGCACTCCTTGGTGATGCGGCAGACGGCATTCTTGTCGTTCTTGTTAGACTTCGAAGGCAGGTCGTTTGCGCAGGCAGCGAACTCGTCGATGGCGAACTTCCAAAGCTCGGCCCTAGGGGTGTTGGCCGGTTTCTCGTCACCGATGAGGACCTCGGTGATGAGCGGAGGAGTGCCCCAGTACTCGGTCAGGACCATGTGGGCCCAGGCGCGGAAGAACCTCGCCTCCGCGATGGCGCGCTTGGTGACGGCCGTGTTGGGCTCCATGTTGTTGATCAGGAGGTTGCACTTGAAAATGATGTTGTATGCACCACGATAGTAGCTGCTGAGGGAACCTGTCTGTGGATGCGTGCGGAACTCATTGAGCTGTGCCCATTGGTCGTTGTCACCACGGGATCCGCCACCACAGTAGATGTTGTCGGACGGCAGGTTCGTGAAGAACTTGTAGTTGTAGTAGAACGAGTTCATCTGGGCATAGACGGCCGTGATGGCCGCCAAGGCGTCGTCGTCGTTCTGGTAGAACTCTTCCTGACCTACGGCGCCCTTCTGCTGGATATTGAGGAGGTCCTGGCTGCAGGAGGTAAGGGCCACCGCAGCAAGCGTCACGAATATAGCGATAAATATCTTTTTCATATCTTCAATGTCTTTAGGTTAGAATGCGAGATTGACACCGAAAACGACCTTCTTGGACGGAGGGAAGGAGCCCTTGTCCATACCCATTGCGGAAGTGGAACCGGAGGAAGCCTCAGGATCGAATCCGGGGTAAGAAGTGAAAGTGAAGTAGTCGTCAAGCGACACATAGAGGCGGGCGGTGGTCATGTTCACGGCCCTCAGCAGCGACTGCGGCAGGGTGTAGCCGAGCTGGATCTGCTTGATCTTGAAGAACGAACCGTCGAACACGCAGGCGCTCGAATGCCAGTACTCGGTCTCGAAGTTGGAACCGGGCTTCGGATAGTTGGTGTTCTTGTTGGACTCGGTCCAGCGCTCGGTGTAGTAGAGGCTGAGGTTGTTGTTCATAGGACGGTCGATACGGTGGAGGCAGGAGACGATCTCATTGCCATACGAACCGGTGCCGAACACCACGAGGTCGAAGTTCTTCCATGCGAGGTTGAGGGTGAGACCGTAGGTGAAGTCAGGGATGGCGCAGCCGAGATCCCATGCTGCATCTGCACTGTTGATCTGTCCGTCGCCGTCGTAGTCGGCGAACTGGGGCTGACCCGTAGCGCTGTCAACGCCGGTGAACTTGTAACCGCGCATGTACCATACCGGGTAACCGACCTCGAAGTAGGTCCAGGTGTAGTCGAAGAAGCCTGTTCCTCCGATACGGGTGATGGACGGGTCGAGGTAGGTGACCTTGTTCTTCAGGGTGGAGATATTGCCGGATACGCTGTAGCGGAGGTCGCCGATCTGGTCCCTCCAGCTGAGTTCGAGCTCGACACCCTGGTTGAGGACGTTACCCGCGTTGAGGGTGACGGAACTCAGACCGGTCTCCATAACGGGAGTCGTGTTGACCAGCAGGCCGCTCGTCCTCTTGTCATAGTAGTCGAGAGTCATGGTGAGCTTATCCTTGAAGAATCGGGCGTCGATACCGAAGTCGTACTGAGTGGAGGTCTCCCAGTGGAGGTTCGGGTTGGCAAGGCGCGAAGGAGCCGAACCGAGCGTGAGGGCCTCGCCGGTGGAGAAGAATGCCGAGGAGCCGCCGATGCTGATGGTGGCGGTGTAAGGATAGCCGCTCAGCACGCTGACGTTACCGTTCTGTCCCCAGGAGGCGCGGAGTTTCAGGAAGGAGAGGATGTCCTTGTTGACGCCGCTCATGAACTTCTCGTTGGAAACGGTCCAACCTGCGGATATTGACGGGAAGTAACCCCAACGGTTCTTGGCGGAGAGCTTCGATGTGTCGAACGCGTCAGCGCGGAAGTTGGCCTGGAGCATGTAGCGGTTGTCGTAGGTCCATCCGAGACGGCCCATGTAGGCGAGCTGGCGGGACAGGGACTCGACGCCGGATACGGAGTCGTTACAGTCAGCGGTCAGGTAGCTCAGGTAACGGAAGTTGGGCTCGTAGGAACGGAGGACGTTTCCGCTGCCGGTCACGTAGTTGGACGTGCTCTCGATGAAGGACATACCGGCCATGGCGGAGAAGGTGCTCTTGCCGACCTTCTTGGAGTAGTTCGCGAAGTTCTCCCACTGATAGTACCAGTTGTTGCGGGAAGTCTGGCTCAGGCTGTAGGTGTCGGACTTGTTCTGCGAACTCGCATAGAACGGGAAGGAATAGTCCGAGCTGTTGGAGAAGCCGAAGCGATAGCCGAAGCGCGAGGTGAACACCAGGTCCTTGATGGGGGTGATGTTCGCATAGAGGGTACCGCGGACGTTCATGCCGGCCGACCAGGAATCGTGGTTGTCGCGGAGGATGAACGGGTGGGTCTGCTCACTCTCTGCGATCTGGGAGACGCCGTAGTAGTTGCCGTCGGCGTCCTTGATGTACTGCTTGCCAGCAGCGATGTTGGACTGGTAAACCTCAGGCAGATTGTTGGGTGAATACACGTTCGGGGTGAGAGGGTCGAGGTTGAGGACGGCGGTCATCATCGAACCGTACTCGGAGTTCTCGGAAACGGTCCTCCTGAAGTTCTTCTCGAAGGAAGTGTTGATACCCACGGTGATCCAAGGCTTTACCTTGTAGTCGGCGTTGATCTGGGCGGTGATGCGGTTGAACACGTCGGAATCGCCGCGGACGATACCGTCCTGGTCAAAGTAAGTGAGCGAGGTGTAGAAGTTGCCCTTGTCGTTGCCTCCCTGGACACCAACGGTATAGCGCTGGGTGGGGCTGGGAGCGAAGGTCACGTCCGCCCAGTTGGTGTCGGTATGGCCGTCATAGGTCTTGAGGGCAGCCTCGCCGAGGAATCCGGCCTCGGTCATGTAGTCTTTGTACTGCTGCGCGTTCATCACCTCGGGGACCTTGGCCAGCGAGTTGATGACGTACTGG
>JAFYZE010000272.1 GCA_017548805.1 Bacteroidales bacterium | reverse complement strand
GGCCCAGCGGACATTCTGGTTCTGCATGGCTTTGGGGCCATAGACCTGGCATTTCATCACTCCGTCGAACGTGTCGGGAGCCTGAGGCGGCATGAAACGTTCGGCCTTGGCATAAGGAATACCCTTGAAGGTATAGATGCCGGCGTCGTTGTAGCCCTGGATCTTGCCGTATTTGGTCGAAACAATGGTGTCCTCTCCTGTCGTGAGGGGACCGGGCACTGACGTGCCGCAGCAGCCGCCCAGCATAAAGAGCGCGGCGGCCGCCACAGCGACGTACTTGAAGGTAAAGGTTTTCATAGTGACTTTGCTTCGTTATTTCTTCTTGTTAAGAGCATTAGTGATTTCCTCGGCGCCGAGGGTGAGCATCACGAACTGCGGCACGTTGCGGGTACAGCACTCGTTCTCGCCCCAGTGGAACGGATAATCATCCTTGTGCTCCATGTAGTCGGGATTCATCATCATGAGGCCCGGAACGATACCGCCGGGAATGACGGTGTAGTCACCACGGTTGTTGCCGTAGGCGACGTGCTTGGTATTGACACCGACCGAGGTGATGAAGGAGACATTGGAGTACGGATGACGGCCGAAGATGAAATGCATGCCGTTGAGCACGAGCTCAGGATCGATCATATCCGGGAAATACTTCCATACCATGTAGTTGTTGTAGGCCCATCCGAGAGCGATCTCGGTGCCGCCCCATCCGCGTCCGGATACCGGAACACCATAAGGATTCTCGGCGGCCGCAGCCTCGACTCCCTTCACATAATCCGGGATAGCGGCCTTGACAGCCTTCTGGAAATCCTTGTCCATCAAAGGATAAAGCTCGAGGGCGGTGCTGAGGTTGGTGCCTCCGCGGAAGAATCCGCCACCCATGCCTGCCGGCATGGCCGGGGCGGGCTGGGGTTTGAGCTGCTCTAGCACCTTGGGCAGGAAGAAGTCCTTGTACTTCTGCTCACCGGTGGCGCGCCACAGTTGGACTGCAGCACCTGTGCGCTGGTCGCCCATGTTGAAGCGGAACATCATTCCATTGGCATTGGAGGCCATCTTCTCAGGATCGGCAGCCTCGAAATTCTCATCCCAAAGCTTGATGGCCAGCTTGAGGGCCTTGGCCGAAAGCTCCGGATTGTAATCCTTGAGGGCGCGGGCTGCGGCGGCCATAGCTGCGATGGTGGACATCTGTCCGGCAGGATTACCGCCATTGTTGGTGAAGGCATAACGGTCGTCGCGGGTTCCGGACGTACCGCCCACAATGTCGTAGGGTCTGAGGGCCGGATTGTACACCAGACCATCGGTCTGGGTGGAGCCGTCGCCAATGTGCGCGTACTGCCACATATTGCCCTGGACAATACCCTGGGCAACGAATCCGATGTTCTCCACCTGCGCGATAATGTTCAGCAAACCATGCTCGCACTGCTGGAGCACGTCAGGCTGGCCGTCCGGACGGTGGATGTCCACGAACTGAGTCTTCTGGTCTATGTAGGTCTGGTCACGGTCCTCATGGAAAAGATCCCAGAGGAATGCAAACTGCTGGGTGAGACCGATCACGGTACCCGACTGTATGTCGAAGTCACCGGCATCGTACCATGCACCGACGGTCAGTCCGGGGATATGCTCGAGCGGAGCGTACTTGGTATTGGTCGTAGGGCCCTGGCGGTAGCCGTCCTGCTGCTCGTAGTTGGTCGGGGCCTGCAGGGCGTCGTCCATATTGGAACGGCCGTGCCAGATGCGGTATGCCTCCTTGACCTCCATGTGGTCCATCTGGACAGGGAGCCAGACATCCATGGTGGTGTGCCACTTGTCGCCATATACGTTGTCAGCGACAGGGAAGATGTTGGAAGTCTCGTCCCCAAACTCGATGCAGTAGAGTCCGGGAGCCTTGATGGAAGAGAAGTCGACGGTCGCATAGTTGTAGCGATTGTTGTACACGCCCCACTCCTTCACGGCCGGCTCGAGGGCCACGGAACGCCTTCCGTCAGCGTCCACGCGGATGACCTTCGCCTTGGCAGGGAGCTTGTAGTTCTTGTCAAGCTCGACGACGGCGACCTTCTTCTGGGCCGGAGTGTAACCGACCTGCGAGATGCCGATGTTCGGTTTCCTTACCCAGGAAGGATCGTACGAAGTCTCGATGTACCACTCGGCGACCTTGCCGGTCTTGCCTCCGGGGAGGTAGGTTCGGACCACGAAGGTACCGTTCGGCGACAGGTTGCGACCGTCGAAGAGATTGATCTCGGAGTCGGAGCTGAAAGCGACGCGAAGGTCGTCATCCTCGGGAGCGAGAACGAGTTTGTGGCCGGTGGCAATGGGATGCGGGACGATGAACTCGTCGCGGCCGCGGTCGTTGAAGGTCGACAGACCGAAGATCTGGGTGATCTTCTCGCTGACGGGCTGCATCTCTGTGCTTCCGGCGGGATGCTTCGGGAATATGTCCGGCATACCGTCCACCAGGAAGGTCTTGCCGAAATATGTCGCCGGGAAGAACTCCATGTTCATTCCGGCCTTGCCGACGAGATTCTCGGGAACGGGTTTGTCGAGATAGACTGCCATCGTCACTCCCCTGTCCTTCGCGGTCACCTTGATGGTGGACTTGAAGCCGTAGTCCGCATAATCCAGGACTACGGAGATGGAGTTGTCTGATTTGTCAACGGTCCTGGACTCCAGCACGGGATAGATGTCCCACTGCTCGGGGGTGTTCATCAGGCGGATGCCGCCGCCCGTGGCGATACGGACTCCGCGGAGAATGATCTCGATGGCGGCGGTCTTCTCGTCACAGAACATTCCAGTGTAGTTGTTGCTGTAAACAAGGAAATTGACGCCGGTATCCTCGAGATACTCGAGGTCGTTGACTTTGAGGCTCTGTGCCGACAGCCCTGAAGTCAGGGCCGTAAGCAGAAGTGCAAGCAATGTGAGTTTAGTTTTCATTTGAAGAATCTTTGAAGAGTGATTGACAGATAATTGCGTGCGTTCATCCAGGTATGGGCGCCGTCGGTGAATATCTTCTCGTACTTGATACCCTTGGCGTCATTGTATTCCTGATGCCTGATGACATCCGGATAGAGGCCGTCGGAGGTGCCGACACCGAACCAGAACAGCTTGAGGCCGTCGTTCAGCAGGGCGGGATTGGCGGCGTACTGCGGGAAGCAGGTGTCCAGCGCCTCGGGGATGAGGTATGCGCTATAGGAAGCGAGATACGCGAACTTGTCAAGGTTGGAAAGGGCCGCGAAGAGCGACTGGCCGCCGCCGCGGGAGAATCCCGCAATAGCGCGGTGGTCCTTGTCGTTGATCGTACGGAAACTGGACTCCACGAACGGCATGATGCAGGTGGTAAGCTCCTCATTGAAAACCTTGTACATGCTGACGGAAGCCATAGTGTTGGGCCTCGGGGTACCGTTCATCATGTTGCCGTAAGGCATCACGACGATCATTGGCTCGGCCTTGCCCTGGGCGATGAGGTTGTCGAGGATGACATTGAGCTTGCCGACCTTGAACCAGGTCTCCTCGGTATCGGTGGTACCGCTTACGAGGTAGAATACAGGATATTTCTTGCCGGAAGTCTCATAATCCGCGGGGGTATAGACGAGCAGCGGCCTGTCAAGGTTCAACACGGAAGACTTGTAGGTGCAGTAGCTCACCTTTCCGTGAGGGACGTCGTTGACGGTGTAGAGGGCCTCCGGATCCGGAATCTCGACGAGGCTCTGCTTGAAATTCTCGTTGGGGAATATGTTCATGTTGGCCGGATCGGCCACGCTGACGCCGTCCACAATGAAGTTGTAGGGATAGATGTCGGCCTTCTCGGGCTGGACCGTGATGCTCCAGATGCCCTTGCTGTTCTTGGTCATCGGAAGACGGCCCTGGGTGAACTGTGAGGTGAAGAACACTTCCTTGGCGCGCGGAGCGCTGATGTTGAAAGTGACATTGGGAGTCATGGGGCGGGCGGGAGCGCCTTCAGGCCTGCGGCCGCCGCCCATTCCCGGGAAGCGGGGCATCGAGTGAACGATCGGGGACTCGAGGCCGCCGTCGATGGCGCCGCCGGTCTGACGGGCCTCGTAGCCCATGAGCGGAAGCATCACCATGGCATAGTTGCGGCCGAGCTGGCGGTAACCGGCGGCGCTGAAATGCAGGCGGTCGAAATTCTCCTTGCAGCCGCTGGACGACACGACATAGCCCGTAGGGATGACATCGGGGATCTTGTTGATGATGCGGTTCATGGGGCCGCAGACGCCGCCGCGGTCGCTGTTGACGACCTCACCGGCCAGCAGAGGACACTCCTCAGCCTTGAGGTTCAGGTCCTTGAGGAAATCGTCATAGATGCTCTTGACCTTGTCCGGCCAGGTCTCATCGTCCGGATCGGACTCGCCCTGGTGCAGTAGGATACCGGAGATGACGCCGTCCTTCTGGGCCTTCTTTGCAAGGTCTACGACATAGTTGTAAGGATTGCCTCCGTAGATCTGCATGATGTTCTGGAGCCAGTCGGCACCGGTCTTGCCGTATTCTTCGGCACGGTCCTTCATGAAAGCGTCGATCTTGCAACCGGCCACGGAAACGTTGATGATACCGACCCTGTGGCCCTCGGGAAGGTTCTCGAGAAGGGTGCGTCCGAAATAGTCGGCCGGGGTGAGGCCAGTATTCTCGCGGCATAGCGGCGGAACGGCGGGATACCAGTTGCCCTTCGTGCGGTTCATGCCCGGGAAATCTACTGCAGCCATCATCAGGTAGTTCGGGCTGATGCCCTCACGGTCCTGGTCCTCCACGCGGGCGTTGCCCTCCATGTTGGACTGGCCGATGCAGATGAAGATGTGGAAATTCTTGTCAACGGCGCCCTGCACGGAACAAGTCAGGGACAGCGCCATAACGAACAACAACAACTTTTTCATATCAGATCGCTTTTTTGATTTTGTATGTTTTGCCAGGTTTGGTCACGATGTCGTATTCGTACACCTGGGGAGTATCAAGTCCGGCCGGAGAGGCGGCGGATTTGACTTCCGCAGGGGCATAGAGGGCATTCGGGCAGGGGCCCGAGGCTTCCTTGAGCCCGCGGCCCTGGAGAGGGACGGCCGAGCGAATGCGGAGCACTCCTCCGATGGAGGACTTGACCTTCGCATCGCTGAGGGCGCCGTCCGACCAGGCCATGTCCACGGTGAAACCGCCGCGGGCGCGGAGCCCGGTCACGCTGCCTTCAGGCCATGCCGAAGGCAGGGCGGGCAGCAGGTGCACCGCGCCGTCGTGGCTCTGGACGAGCATCTCGGCGATACCTGCAGTTACGCCGAAGTTGCCGTCGATCTGGAACGGCGGATGGGCGTCGAAGAGATTGGGATAAGTCCTTCCGTTCCTGTAACGGGCCCTGTCGGCACCTCCGCCGCCGAAACCGCCGAAGCCGAAGCCGCCGCCGGAATTACCCGATGCGGGCAGGAGTTTCAACATATTGGAGATGATAATGAAAGCATGGTCTCCGTCCAGCATGCGTGCCCAGAAATTTGTCTTCCAGCCGAGGCTCCATCCCGTCGCCATGTCGCCGCGCTGCTCAAGAGTCTTGCGCGCGGCGTTGAAAAGCTCGGGATGCGAGAAAGGACTGATCTGGTTGGAAGGATAGAGGCCGTAAAGGTGGGAGATATGACGGTGCTCGTCCTTGGGATCGTCACCGTCCTGGATCCATTCCTGGAGCTGGCCGTACTGTCCGACCTGCATGGGAGGGATCTGCGCGATCACGCCGTCAAGGCGCGTCACATAATCGGAGTCCACTCCAAGTGCTTTGGCGGCGTCACGGGCCTGCGTCAAAGCGTCGAATACAATCTGGTTGTCCATGGTGCAGCCTGCAGTCATAGCCGTGCGCTTGCCCATGGGGCCATGCTCCGGACTGACCGAAGGCACGACCACCAGCCATCCGTACTCCGGATGGGGCTGCATGTAGTCGAGGTAGAAGTCAGCAGCGCCCTTGATCACCGGATACCATTCCTTCAGGAAAGCCTTGTCGCCGGAATAGAGGTAATGCTGCCACAGATGGGTGGCAAGCCATGCGCCGCCATTGGGGAACATGCCCCACTCAGGCCCGTCAACCGGACCTGCGACACGCCAAAGGTCGGTGTTGTGATGGGCCATCCAGCCGCCGGCGCCGTACATCTCACGTGCGGTTATGGCGCCTGTCTCACTCAGTTCGCGGATGAACTGGAACAAAGGCTCGGCAGTCTCGGGTATACCCGTCACCTCGGCCGGCCAATAGTTCATCTCGGCGTTGATATTGATGGTATACTTGCTGTCCCAAGGGGCGTCGACGCTGTTGTTCCAGATACCCTGGAGATTGGCGGGCTGTCCGCCGGGCTGCGAAGAGCTGATGAGCAGGTAGCGTCCGTAGTTGAACAGCAGCGCCACCATGCCCATGTCGTCGCTGTCGGTGAAGGCGTCGAGACGGTCGTCAGTCCTCAACTTGGCATTCTCGCCGGAAGGAAGATCCAGGCGGACGCGCTCATACTGAGGAGCATAGGCCTTTACATGGCGCTTCATCAGTTTCTTGAACGACATCGTCTCCGCACCGGCAAGAGCCTTGGCGATCTTTGCGGAAGGGTCGCCGGAGATGTCGTGATAATTGACATAGTTGGTCCCGCTGGAGATGAAGACGGTCGCGTAGGAGGCGTCGCTGACATGTACGCCCTCCGCGTCAGAAGTGACCTTTCCATCGGTCTTCACCTCAGCCTTGAGCTCCGCAAACACCTTTCCCTCAATGCCTTCATGATCCACAGGATCGATGTGCGCCGAGGCGGCGTTGCCGCTGTAGGCCGCTTTCGAAGGGAGCGGGCTGGTATGCGAAAGGCGGAACGAGAGCGCGCCCTTGCGGTCGGCGTCAAGCCTGAGCACCACCACGTCATCGGCGAACGAAGCGAAAACCTTGCGGGTGTATTTCACGCCTCCGGCAGTGAAGGAAACACTGGCCACGGCCGATTTCAAATCGAGGTCGCGATAGTAATCCGACGGCTCTTCGATGCCGTCGAAATCCAGTACCAGGCTGCCGAGCGTAAGGTATTTCATGCCATGAGGGCCGACGATGAAGTCCTCGCCGACTATCTTCGCGGCTTCCTCCTCCTGGCCCGCGAAGATCAGGTCGCGGACTTCCTGGAGGCGGCCCAGCGATCGCGGGCTGTTGTTGTCGTGCGGACCTCCGCTCCAGAAGGTCTCGTCGTTCAGTTGTAGCTCCTCGTGGGAGGGACCGCCGTAGATCATGGCACCCATGTGGGAATTGCCGATCGGCAGGGCCTGGAGCCAGGCCTCCGCAGGAGTGTCGTACCAGAGCTTGTCCTGGGCGGAAAGTGAGATGGAAGCCGCTAGGGCGGCCATGGCCATCAGTATTCTCTTCATATTAGTTATTATAGCTTGATTGTCAATTGTTTCCCGTTGTATTCAACGGCTTTCTCGCCCTTCTGGCCATTGCCGTAATACACGATGCGGAACTTCCTGTTCTCCAGCATGCCGGGATAGGAACCCTTGCGGGCGCCGATCGTCAAGGTCCGGCCATGGAGGTTGAAATCAATGGTGGTGTATGCGCCAGCCTTGTAAGCCTGGCCGTCGAACTCATCCTCGTAGAGGGTGAACTTGCCGTCAGCGCCGAGATAGACGCGGACCTCAAGGTCGTCCCAAGGCTTCTCGTCACAGTACTGCACGTCAGGGCCGAGCGGCACGATAGCGCCGGCACGGGCGTATAGCGGGCAGCGGTCGAGCGGAGCATCGGCCACGATGTTCTTTCCACCCTTGATCATCTCTCCCGTCCACCAGTCATACCAGTCGGCGCCGGCGGGGAGATAGACGTCGTAGGTCTTCGGAGCGGTCCAGTCGACCGGATCCTCCGAATACCTGCGCGTCTCCTCGGTGAACAGGGCTTTGCCTACTGGCGCCACCAGCAGGGAGCGTCCGAACATGTACTCGCCGCCGAGCTCCCAGACATTCCTGTCCTTAGGGAAATCCATGAACAGCGCACGCATGAAACTGTCGTCGGCCGAACTGACCTGCCACGAAGTGCTGTAGATGTAGGGCAGGAGCGCATAGCGCATGCGGATGCTCTTCTCGATGGCGTCATAGACGGGCTCGCCTTTCTCTCCGAACTCCCAGATTTCGCGGCGCGAGGACTCGCCGTGGCTGCGCATCATCGGGTTGAAGATTCCGAACTGCAGCCAACGCACGTAAAGCTCCTGGAACAGAGGATTCTGCGAGCAAGTCGCAGTCTCGCCGCGCTTGTTGTATCCGCTGGGGAAGAATCCACCGATGTCGGAGTTGAAATAAGGGATGCCAGTAAGGGTGAATCCCTGGCCGGCGGATATCTGGTGACGGAAGTCGTTCCATGTAGACTGGACGTCGCCGCTCCAGGTATTGGCTCCGGTGCGCTGCTGGCCGGCGTATGCCGAACGGGTCAGCACCATCGGCCGGCGGTCGGAGACGGTCAGCTGCTTCTCGGTGACGCCCTCGACGGACATCAGCGGGAAGGCGTTGAGCACGCTCCTGTAGGAGCCCATGGCAGTCATCTGCTCGAGGTCGCTATCCTTGTAGTCGAGATGGTCGGGCTCGGTGGAGTCCATCCACCAGCCGTCGATACCCATCTTCTCCAGGCGCATGAGGTTGTCCCAATAGATGTCGCGTGCCTCGGAGCTGAATGCATCATACGGCAGTACTCCGGAAGGATAGTCCCTGCGCGGAGGCCAGTCGCTCAGGCCGCTCTGCGGCCAGGTGCCGAAGTGCAGCAGGTGCCCCTTGGCGTCCAGCTCGCGGAAAGGCTTGGTCATGGGGCCGAAAGAGGCCCAGATGGAGATGAGGATGTGTGCATGGCTGTCATGCATCTCGTCGATCATCGCCTGCGCGTTGCGGAAATCGTCATTGAGGAACTCCATGGCGTTCCACTGGTAATTGTTGCCCCAGTACTGCCAGTCCTGGATGACGACGTCGAGCGGCACTCCCCTCTCGCGATAACCGCGGAGAACGCCGAGATACTCGGCCGAGCTCTTGTAACGCTCGCGGCTCTGCATGAAGCCGAAACCCCATAGGGGGATCATCGGCACGTGGCCGGTAAGGCTGCGCATGCCGGCAATCACGCCGTCGGCGTTGCCGCCGTATATGAAATAATAATCTATCTGGGTACCGACCTCGGATTCGAATGACGCTACGTCGTCCTTGTCAGTGAACGTGCCTGTGGAAGGATTGTCCCAGAAGATGCCGTATCCCTTGACCGACTGGACGAAGGGAACGAAATCCTCGGTATTGTCCTGACGCATGTAGCGGGTCTTGCCGCTCAGGCTCAGCTGACCGTCCTGGAGGATACCGAGACCATAGAGAGGCTCTCCGGCCTCGAGCCGGAAAGCCTGCCTGGTCACGAAAGCACCTTTGTCCAGGCCCTCAGTGCGTTCTGTAAAGGAGGACTCCCCTTCTTTCATGAGAGCCTTCCCGTTCGCAGTGGCAAAGCTTACAGTACCGTCAGCGGCGACGGTAACCTTGAGCGAGGAGGAAGAATACACAGTCGAGGTTCCGGAGTTCTTGACCGATACACGGACATCCTCAGGCTGGGCGATGACGGACACGCTGCCGTCATGGAAACCAGAAGCTGCGGGAGCCTTCTGTACGCGGACCACCGTAGGGGTGAAGAATGTCACCTTCACCTGCGGCGAAGGGGCTGCGGCCATAAGGGCCAGGGCAAAAAGCAAGGATTTCATAGCGTCAGCGGGGTATTTAGAATTTCTTTTCGATGGTCATGACTCCGGCAGAATAAGGCTCTACACTCAGTGTCACCTTGCTGCCGTCACATGCGGGCGACGCCTTCTTCAGGGCGACGGCGTCCTTCTTCTCCATGCTGTTGGCGACATCGAGGGCGCCTGGAGCATAGTATTCGTATGCAGTCGATGCAATGCCTTTCCAGTCGCCGGAGACGTCCAAGGTATAAGCCTTGTCAGTCGGATTGACGACCTTGACGATGACGTCGCGGCCATTCTCGGACATGGTGGTAACGACGCTGAGATCCTTGGTATCTCCCTCATGATCAAGGCGATAGCGGGAGAAATGGTCGTACCAGAGCTTGGTCACCTGGTAGTTCGGAGCCACGAAGACATCCTTGTAGTCGAAGTTGATGAAGGCGTTGTTCCAGTCCGGCATGTCAGTGCGGCGAATGAAGAGCGCCGCGGCGCCCATGGCAACAACGTCGCGTGCCTCGCAGACATTGAGGAAGCCGCCGGCAAAGAGGCCGGTCTTCCAGTCGATGCTCTGGAGGTTCCACTCGGAGATGAAGAGCTTGATATTGGGGTTCGGGCTCTCGGCGATCACCTGAGCATAACGGTCATACTGGTCTGCGAGACGCTTGGGACCCGTGGCATAGCCGCCTTGCTGCTCATAGTGATGCAGGCTGAGATAGTCGAAATAGTTGCCGGAACGCATGATGAAGTCGTTATCCTCCTGAAAACCGCCGCAGGCGATGATCCTGATGCTCGGATCGACCTCTCGCATGGCGACGGAGAACTCGCGGACGCACTTCTCATACCTCTCGATACCCATCTCCCACATCTCGTTGTCGATCTCCCAGTACTTCACGTTGTAAGGCTCCGGATGACCGTTGGCAGCCCGCTTGGCACCCCACTCATCGGTCGCGGGAGCGTTGCAGTAACGGACCCAGTTGACTGCATCCTGCAGGATCTCGTCATACTCCTCGGCGGGACGCTCGAAATGGACGGAGACGACGATGACGGGCTCGGTGTTGACGGTACGGCAGAACTTGATGAACTCATCCGTGCCGAAGCAGTTCTGGTCGTAGTCCATCCACATCCAGTGAGGCCAGCGGTAGCGGTTCTCCTGGGGACCGATACCCCACTGCCAGTAATACTGGGCGACATATCC
>JAFYZE010000271.1 GCA_017548805.1 Bacteroidales bacterium | reverse complement strand
GACCTGAATACCATACGCCCTGGGATGATGTACAGCGAAAGCGATATCCGCACCACTTACACCCGCCTTTCGGCATTGAAGCTTTTCAGCAGCGTGGGCATCGAGGTCACGCCGACAGACTCCAATCTCGTCAACTGCTCGATCAACCTCTCGCAGTCCAAGCTGCAGGGCTTCAAGGCCAACCTCGAGGCCTCTACCAATTCCTCGGGCCTGATGGGAATTTCGCCCCAGTTGAGCTTCTACCACAAGAACATCTTCCATGGGGGAGAGTGGCTGAACCTGGGCTTCATGGGCAATTTCCAGTTTATGCTCAACGACCCCATCCGTTCGAACGAATTCGGTGTATCCGCGGGCTTGAGTTTTCCCAAGTTCCTGGGACTGCCTTACTCGTTCTTCAGCGGGCCGAATATCCCTCGCACCGAGATCAACCTTTCGTACAACTACCAGGACCGTCCAGAATATACCAGGAACATCCTGTCCACATCATTCGGCTATTCCGGCATCCTCCGCAAGCTCAGCTACCAGTTCTACCCCCTGCAGCTCAACATCGTGCAGCTCAGCCACATGGATGAGAATTTCTACGAGACGCTGTCGCGCAATCCCTTCATGCGTTACGCGTATCAGGACCACTTCGATGCGGGCGTAGGCGGGACATTCTACCTGTCGTCGAGCTCGGAGGCCATCCCTTCGGAGTCCTATCGCTACTTGCGACTCACGACCGACCTTTCGGGCAATGTCATCGGGCTTTTCAAGCCGCTCATGAGGACCGATGCCGAAGGCAGGGGCCTGCTCTTCGGCATCCCTTATTCACAGTATTTCAGGGCTGAGCTCACCCTCGGCCGCACATGGATGTTCGGCAGGGGAGACAGGCAGGCCATCGCCACGCGCCTGCTTGCGGGTGCGGGCCACTCCTACGGCAATTCATCCGCGCTGCCCTTCGAGAAGCAGTTCTACGCTGGCGGAGCCAACAGCATGCGTGGCTGGCACGCCCGCGCCCTCGGACCGGGCATGTCCCCGATGAACGATTCGTTCATCATTCCCAGCCAGACCGGTGACATGAAGCTGGAGGCCAATGTCGAATACCGTTTCCCGATGTTCTGGAAAGTGGAAGGCGCCCTGTTCGTGGATACCGGTAACGTCTGGACCTTCAAGCAGGACGATGCCAAGTCAAAATTCGACCTGAGCACCCTCGGAGACAGCATCGCCATGGACTGGGGCCTCGGTCTCCGAGTCAATCTGAGTTTCCTTGTCCTGCGTCTGGATATGGCCAAGAAACTCCACGACCCTGCCAGTGAGCAGAAATGGCTGGGGCCCGACGACTGGCGCAAGAAGGGATCCGGAGCGGTCCACTTCGGCGTCGGCTATCCTTTCTGATCCTTGTCCTTTGTGTAATACTTGGGCCAGCAGCGTTCGAGGTACGCCTTGAGCGCATCTTCGTGCTTGTTGTGCTGCGGCTCATAGAAGACTGTTCCCTCCAGTCCCTTGGGGAGGAATTCCTGGTCTACGAAGTTGCCGGGATAGTCGTGAGCATACTTGTAACCATCCGAATAACCAAGCTCTTCCATAAGCTTGGTTGGAGCATTCCTTAAATGAAGCGGAACGGCCGCTGTCTTGTCCTGAGCGGCCACTTCCATGGCCTTTCCGATGGCCATATATGCGGCGTTGCTCTTGGGGGAAGAGGCGAGGTAGACGGTCGTCTCAGCCAGCGGAATGCGCGCCTCCGGCATACCGATGCTATTCACGACCTGGAAGCAGGCGTTGGCCAGAAGAAGGGCGTTAGGATTGGCTAGGCCGATGTCTTCGGCAGCCGAAATACAAAGCCTCCGGGCAATAAAAAGCGGGTCCTCGCCGCCTTCAAGCATGCGGGCGAGGTAATACACGGCGGCATTGGGGTCAGAGCCTCTCACACTTTTGATGAAAGCGGAGATGATATCGTAATGCATTTCGCCGTCCTTGTCGTATATGGCGACATTCTCCTGCAGGCAGGAGGTAACAGTATGATTGTCAATGACCGCCTCCTTGCCGCCGAAAGAGTCGACGACAATCTCGAGGATGTTGAGCAACTTGCGCGCGTCGCCGCCGCTTTGGCGGAACAGGGCTTCGGTCTCGACCACCCGTATTTTCCTTTCCTTGAGTATCGTATCAGTGCTCAGCGCACGGTCCAAGAGAATCTGTAAGTCAGCCGCTTCAAGTGACTTAAGAACAAATACTTGACAGCGCGACAAAAGGGGAGTAATAACCTCAAAAGAAGGGTTCTCGGTCGTGGCTCCGATGAGCACTATCGTGCCATCCTCGACAGCTCCAAGCAGCGCATCCTGCTGGGCTTTGTTGAAGCGATGGATCTCGTCAATGAAGAGGATGGGGGAGAGGGCGTGAGCAAAGAGCGAACGGCTGCGGGCGCGGTCGATGACGTCGCGCACATCCTTCACGCCCGCGCTTACAGCGGAGAGCGTGAAGAACTCACGGTCGAGAGTTTCGGCTATGATGTGGGCGAGGGTAGTCTTGCCGACTCCGGGAGGACCCCAAAGGATGAAGGAGGAAAGCGTACCGCTCTCGATCATGTTGCGGAGGATGCAACCGGGGCCGACAAGGTGCTTCTGGCCGACATAATCGTCCAGCGAACGGGGCCTCATACGCTCCGGAAGGGGAGGGAGCATGGTACT
>JAFYZE010000270.1 GCA_017548805.1 Bacteroidales bacterium | reverse complement strand
TGGAACGCTATGAGAAGGTCATTGCTTGTGATGATGTCCCTCCTGCTCGCCGCGCTGCTCAGCAGCGGCTGCGACGCCAAGGTAAAGGAGTACAAGGTCAAGGTCGTGAAGGAGTATCCTCATGACACGGGGTCCTATACCCAGGGGCTTTTCTTCTACAAGGGGGACATGTACGAGAGCACGGGACAGTACGGCTCATCGACCTTCCGCAAGGTCGATCTTGCCACGGGAGACGCCCTGGAGAAGCTTGACTTCAACCGCAAGTACTTCGTGGAGGGCTCCGTGGTCCTGGACGACAATCTTTATATCCTTACCTGGGAGAGCAAGGTGGCGTTCATCTACGACGCCAATACCCTCGAATACAAGTCTACATATTCGTATCCCCGTGAGGGCTGGGGCCTTACCACTGACGGAAAGCAGCTGATCGCTTCCGACGGCAGCTCCCGCCTTTATTTCTTGGACAAGGAATACAAACTCCAGAAGAGCGTCAATGTCACGCTTGACGGACGCCCCGTCCGCTATCTGAACGAGCTCGAGTACATCGACGGCAAGGTTTGGGCCAACATCTATACCACCGACCTCATCGTCATCATCAATCCCGCCACCGGCGTCGTCGAGGCCACGGTGGACTGCACCGGCCTTCTGCCGGCTTCCCTTCGCGAGAACCGTACCGACGTCCTGAACGGCATCGCTTTCGATCCCGTCTCCCGCAAGACCTACCTCACCGGCAAATACTGGAAGCGTCTCTACGAGATCGAACTCGTCGAAAAGAAATAGTCCGCAACACCCGATCCATTAACGAATTAATCCCGCATCACTGCGGGATTAATCGGTTAGTTAGTAGTGTATTTACCTCTGAAAAAGGTTAATTATTGTTGGTTAGATCTCTTTTGCAAGAGTAGAGTGTGTTCCGTTTGTAACGTTTTAATTCTAATGCAAAGGTAGTGAACTTTTGGGATTCTGCAAATTTTTTGAAGAAAAAAAGTGCCTTTCTCGCTATCTTTGTGCAGGCCACGGTTTTCCAGTCATGAAAAGGTTTTTGCTGCTGATTTTGCTGTTTTGCTCCATCGCTGCCGCGGCGGAGAGTGCGCCCGGCGCGCATCCCCGTCTGCTCGTGCGGGCGGGGGAGGAGCCGGCCGTAGTCGAAGGCCTGTCCTTCCGGGCGGACAGCGTCATCAGGGCTTACAGCGACGCAGTCCTGAATTTACCTCCGGTGGAACGCAGCGTGACCGGGAACCGTCTCCTTCAGACCTCGCGCGAGGTCTTGAAAAGGGTGTTCTGGCTTTCCTGGACATACAGGATGCATGGAGGGGAGGCATATGCAAGGCGGGCGGTGGAGGAGATGCTTGCCGTCAGCGCCTTTTCCGACTGGAACCCTTCACATTTCCTTGACGACGCCGAAATGACTATGGCCCTGGCCATAGGCTATGACTGGCTGTACCCGTACATGACCGTGGGCGAGCGCGCCGTCGTTTCGGGCGCCATTATGGACAAGGGTCTGAAAGCTGCGCTGAACGATGCTGATGCATGGTTTTACAAGATAGGCAACAACTGGAATTCCGTCTGCAATGCATGCATGGTCTTCGGTGCGCTGGCCGTGTGGGAGCATGATCCGGATTTCTGCCGGACCATGCTTGACAAATCCTTGGAATCCAACAAATTGGCATATACTGCCTATGCGGGCGGAGGCTATCCTGAAGGATACAATTACTGGGGGTATGGCACTTCGTTCCAGATTATGCTGGAGACCGCGATGGAAGAGGCCTTTCCGGGCTGGCGCCCTCAGGCGGAAGGCTACGGTGACTTCCTTGCGTCGGCCGATTTCATCCGCTTTACGACGACTCCTGCCGGCAACTGCTTCAGCTATTCTGACTGCGGCCGCCGTGCAGTATGGCACTACATGCAGTCCTGGATGGCCGGCCGCAGGAACGATCCGTCCCTGTTGTACACTGAGAACAAGATAGTGAAGGAGTCGGGTTTCAGCCGGCTGTGCGAGGAGAGGCTCCTCCCGATGTTCATCATCTGCGCGGACCATTCACATATATCGCCGGATACGGCTGAATGCCCGCAGGACCATTGTTTCCATGCCGGAGGGGCCACGCCCATTTTCGTTTACAGGGGAGGCTGGACCTCTTCCGATGACGACTATCTGGGAGTCAAGGGAGGCATGTCCATGTCGAGCCATTCCCACTGCGACCAGGGATCTTTCTATTTCGAGTCGGATGGGGTGGCGTGGGCCACTGACCTCGGCATGCAAAGCTACGACTCCCTGGAAAATGCCGGCGTGGACCTTTGGGACATCATCTGGGACGGTGAGCGCTGGCAGATATTCCTCCCCGGCCCGTTCTCGCACAACATCCTGACGGTCAACGGACATGTTCCGAGGGTGGACCGGCAGGTGGATTTCAGCGGAATGTGGATGCCGGAAAACCCTTTGTGTGGCGATCGCATAGGCGCGTCGCTTGACCTGACCGCGCTTTACAAGGAGGACTTGGACTCGTGCAGCCGTGCGGTCTATCTGCAGGACGGCGACCTGCACATTATCGATGCCGTACAGGCCGGCGATTCGTTGTGTACGGTCCGCTGGGCCATGTGCACCGAAGCGGAGGTCTCCCTGCAGGATGGCGGCATCCAGCTGCGTTCAGGAGGGCACAGACGTGCGCTTGAGGCGGAAATCACGGGCGGCGGGAAGCCTGCCGCCGGTATCTGGCCGACCACTTATAAGGCCGGGAAAGACGTTGAGGGCATGCAGCATCTCCATCCTACGGACGCGCCGAATCCGGGGACGGCGCTGGTAGGGTACAACTTAATCCTGGAGCCGCACGAGAGTGCGGTCCTTCATGTGGTTCTCAGAAAGATTCAGTAAGAAGTTTTATTTCTCAAGAAGGCCTGGCCTGAGGGCTTTCGTGCGGGCGAGCGCCTGCTCGTCCTGCCATGCCTGTATGAGCTTGGGATTGCCGCTCAGCAGCACATCGGGCACTTTCCAGCCGTTGAACTCTGCTGGGCGGGTATAGACGGGAGGGGAGAGCAGCCCGTCCTGGAAGGAGTCGCTCAGGGCCGAGGTCTCGTCCGTGAGGGCTCCGGGGATGAGGCGGATGATGCTGTCGGCGAGGAGCGCGGCAGGGATCTCGCCGCCGCTGACAACGTAGTCGCCGACGGAGATCTCGCGGGTGACGAGGTGCTCGCGGATGCGGTGGTCAACTCCCTTGTAGTGTCCGCAGAGTATGATGATGTTCTCCTTGAGTGAAAGTTCGTTGGCTATGCCCTGGTCGAGGATGTCACCGTCGGGGGACATGTAGATGACCTCGTCGTAATGCCTTTCGGCCTTCAGCTCCTCGATCATCCTGTATACGGGCTCCACCATCATCACCATGCCGGCGTCGCCGCCGTAGCTGTAGTCGTCGACGTTCTTCCTCGGGCCGATGCCGTATTTGCGGAGCTGGTGGACGTGGATCTCCACCAGGCCTTTCTTGACAGCCCTTCCGACAATGGAGTGGCTCAACGGACTTTCCAGCAATTCGGGTACTACGGTAAGTATGTCGATTCTCATGTGACGCGCGTACTGTATATTTGATGATTAGTTCTGCAAAAATAGCGTTTTTCCCCAATTTTTGGTATATTTGCGTTCTACAACCTTTATTATTTACTGATACTCTATTCATTATGAGCGAAATTATCCTTCCTGAAGAGAACCTTTCTTCAGATGTACTTGAAAACAAGGACGCCGTCGT
>JAFYZE010000269.1 GCA_017548805.1 Bacteroidales bacterium | reverse complement strand
GTCCATGGTTTCGCGTCCAGCGGACGCAGCGGTACGGCGCGGGCGCTCCGGGTCCTCCTGCCGGAGGCGGAGGTCCTCGCGCCCGACCTGCCGGTCGATCCGCACGAGGCCATGGCGCTGCTGCGCAGCCTCGTGGCGGAGCGCCGCCCCGACCTTATCCTGGGCACTTCCATGGGCGGCATGTATGCCGAGCAGCTGTACGGTTTCGACAGGATACTCGTCAACCCTGCATTCCAGCTTGCTGATACGATCCTGAAGAATAACGGACTGGGCCGCAAGGAGTTCCACAATCCCCGTGAAGACGGGCAGAAGGATTTCCTTGTGACAAAGGGGCTCCTGGAGGAGTTTCGAGAGGTGTCCTCGCACTGCTTCGAGGGCGTTGACAACGACGAGCTGAAACGCGTGTTCGCGCTCTTTGGGCGGCGCGACACGATGGTCTTCACGCACGACCTGACGCGGGAGCATTATCCCCAGTGCATAAGCTACGACGGGGAGCACAGCCTGGTCGATTCGCCCCTCATCCATTCGGTGCTGCCGGTCATCCAGTGGATAGACGACCGCCAGAGGGGAGTGTCGCGCCCCGTGGTGCTGATCGCCTTCGACGACGTCCTGCGCTACCGCCACAACGGAGAAGCGGTCAGCGCTTCCCTCAAGGCCGTGGAGTTCCTGGCGCAGCGCTTCGAGCTCCGCTTCGTCGTCAGCGGGGATGCTGACGCTTGGGATACAATGGCTGAAAAGCGGGCCTGGATTGAGGAGCACATAGGCGTCCCGGCCTGGGACCGTACTGTCATAACTACCCGCAAGGACCTGCTCCTCGGCGACTATCTGGTCGACGCCCATCCCGACGAATGCCTCGGCGAATCCTTCATGGGCACAGCCATTCCGTTCGGCGCCCCCGATTTCCGGGATTGGGAAGAAACCATGACCTTTTTTGCCCGGATTTGTGGCGAGAGTCGCTAACTTTTCTTAAATTTGTGAGTTGCACAAGACTAATAACTTTTTTAGCGATATGAAAAAGATTTTCGTAGCACTTTTCTCCGCCGTATTGCTGTTCGCAGCTTGCGACAAGTATGACGATTCCGCCCTGCAGAACCGCATGAATACCCTTGAAGGCCGCGTCACCGACCTGGAAGCCAAGGTCAACAGCATCAACGCTGACATCGCTTCCCTCCAGGCGCTTGTCAAGGCCCTTCAGGACAACATCACCGTCGACGTGATCTCCAAGACCAAGGACGGTTACGACATCACTTTCTCCGACGGTGTCACCGTGTCCATCTCCAATGGAGAGAAGGGTGACACGCCTCGTATCGGCGTCAAGGCTGAAGGCAACGTCTTCTATTGGACCGTTGACGGCGAATGGCTGCTCGACGGTGACGGGGAGCGCGTGATAGTCACCGGCGCCGTGCCGCAGGTCAAGATCAAGGACGGCAAGTGGTTCGTATCGTATGACGGCAAGAACTGGCAGGACCTCGGATCCGCGGAAAGCATGTCCGGCCTGGTCGTGACCGAGGATGCCAATTTCGTATATCTCACGGTCCCCGGCTCCGGCACGACGATCACCCTTTCCAAGACCGGCCGCTTCACCCTGGATATCGCCTCGCTTGAATATATGATCCTTCCCGGGGCCACCACCGAGATCCCGTATTCCATATACGGAGCCGACGGCACCGAGAAGCTGTTTGTCCAGAGCAATGATTTCAAGGTGACTTACGATGCTTCCAAGATCTATGTCACTCCCAAGGCTGGCGTCATCTCCGGCGACGTGCTGGTGATGGCGGTCCGCAATTCCGACCAGGCAGTTTGCGGCGTAGTGCTGAGCTTCTCCGAGGGAGTATTCGAGGTAACTCCTGCTGTCACCATCATGGCTGCGGGCGGTGATGCCAAGGCTTTCGTCAAGACCAATGCCGACTATGAGGTCGTCATTCCTGACAATGCCAAGGACTGGCTTTCCGTCGCTCCCGAGACCAAGGCGGTCCGTACCGACACCCTGATTGTCACCGCCAAGCCCAACGAATCCGAGGAGTCCCGCACCGCGAAGGTTGAGTTCCGTCCCAGCGGCGGGGCATCCGTCTATATGACTGTATTCCAGGCTGGCAAGTCCCAGTATCCGGCCATCACCATAGCGGAGTTCCTCGCCCTTCCGGACGACGATACCAATACCTATCAGCTCACGGGTACCATCACCGTCGTGCGTCACTCGACCTATGGCAATTTCGAGATGAAGGACGAGACCGGCACCGTCTATGTGTACGGTCTCAAGGACAAGAACGGAGAAAACGTATTCACTCCGCTTGGACTCAAGAAAGGTGACAAGGTCACTCTCCACGGAACCCGCAACGTACATAACGGCACTGTCGAGGTCCACGATGCAGTATACGAGTCACACATCAAGGGCGAGGACATCCCCGAAGTCATCGAGGAAGTCACCATCGCCGAGTTCCTTGCCAAACCTGTAAGCACTGAAGTATGGTACAAGCTCACAGGTAAAATCACCGAGATTGCCAATACAACCTACGGCAATTTCTACATGGAGGACGAGACCGGAAGCGTCTATGTGTACGGCCTCACTGCCACCAAGCAGGAGTCCAACGACAAGTCATTCTCCTCTCTCGGCCTGAAGGTCGGCGACACCCTCACTGCCATCGGCTTCCGTTCCGAATACACCAAGGAAGGCGTGACCACCATCGAGTTCGGCGGCACTACGCCCGCCTACTATGTCAGCCATGTGCCCGGAGAGGGTGGCGACCCTGATACGCCTGGTGAGGCTTCGGGAGTGTTTACCTCCAGCATCGAATGGGCCCTTGGCGATAACGCATACGACGGGACATCAAGCACCCCTCAGAAGGCCGTTATTAATGATGAAAGTGTTGATAATGTTCTCAAGCTCGGTACATCGAGCAAGGCTGGAACCGCGACGCTTACTATTCCAGAGGGCGTCACCAAGATCGGTTTCTATGCTGTTGCCTGGAAGGGGTTATCGACTGCCGATATTGATTTCGATGGGGAGACCGTCACTGTAAAAGGGAATGATGGCGCATCGGGTAATCCCGAATATACCATAGTGGTTTCTGATGATGACTACTATGAGATCGAGGTGTCAGAAGGAGATCTGACCATCACCTCTGCCAAGCGTGTCATTATCTTCGGAATCAATCCCGTAACGGAAGGAGAAGAAGAGGAAGGAGAGTAGCGGGGTAGTCCCTAAATGAGTTTTTCGAAGCCGGTGACCGTAAGGGAGCCGGCTTCCGTTTTGAAACGGATGTCCAGACCGCCGAATGGCATCCCGTAGATGCGGTCAGGGTCGTCCTGATAGCGCGGGCGGGGGTCCTGTGCGAGCGCGCCGGCGAGCGCCTCGAGCCCGTCAGGGCCGAGGTGGCGCTCCAGCTGCGCGCGCAGTTCCTCCGGGATAATCACCGTCAGCGGAGTCCACTCTTCAGCGTCTGTGAAGCCTCCGGCAGCCTCCGGATGGGCGTCAGCGTAAGGGACATATGGCTTGATGTCATAGATGGGCGTACCGTCCATCAGATCCGCTCCCAGGACATGGATGACGGGAGCATCCTCGCATTCAAAGTCGATACGGTCGACACGTACGCTCGAGAGCCCCAGGGGATTGGGCCTGAAAGGGGAGCGCGTGGCGAAGACGCCGAGGCGGGCGTTCCCGCCGAGCCTCGGAGGCCTGACTGTCGGCTGCCACGAAGCCTCGTCATCTTTCCTGTTGGCTGAGAATCCCCAGATAAGCCAGATGTAATCAAAGCCTTCAAGCCCTCTCACGGCTTCCGTGCGGCGATATTTATCCGTAAAACGGATCTCTCCGCGGAGCTCCGGTACGAGTCCGCTCTGTCTCGGGATACCGAATTTGCTGGTAAAGGGAGACTTGAAATAAGCTATGGGCTCAAGGATCATAAAGCCGTAGCCAGGCTGTCCATTTCAGCCAGGCGTGCGTGGAAAGTCGAGTCGAATGCAGGCAAAAGCTCCTCCGGGAGAGGCTCTGCGGAGGGTGATTCCAGGGTGAGGGGATTGATGGCGGTTCCGTTCTGGTATACACGGAAATCGAGGTGCGGACCGGTGGCCGTTCCTGTCATGCCCACATAGCCGATGACCTGTCCCTGCTGTACATGTACGCCGGCCTTGATGCCGGGGCCGTATTTGGACAGGTGCATGTAGCTGGTGGTGTAGACGCTGTTGTGGCGTATCTTGACGGTATTGCCGCCGCCTCCGGCCCAGCCGGCGCTGATCACCGTGCCGTCGCCGATGGCAACCACCGGGGTGCCCGTCGGCGCCGCATAATCGACTGCCGTGTGCGGCCGTACCTGGCCTGTGACGGGATGCTTGCGCGCATACGAGAAACCGGAAGAGATGCGCTTGAACTCCAATGGAGCCTTGAGGAAAGCCCTCTTGAGGCTTTCGCCCTTCTCATCCCAGTAGACATTACCGCCGTCTCCCTGGTCGAACATGACAGCGTATTTATCAAGATCCCCGCTCGTGAATCGGGCGAAAAAGACTGTATCGATGCCTATGCTCTCGCCTTCGACCTCGCTCTCTTCATAGATGATGCGGAAGCGGTCGTCCTTCTGCAGGCCGAAGAAATCCACGGTCCATGCAAATATGTCGGAAAGCTTGAGTATCAGGGCAGGGGAGGAGCCCGCCTTGGCCATGTCAGCCCACAACGAAGAGCTGATGCTGACATCGGCGTAGCGGCGGTGCTTCACCACCGGCTTCTCATAGATCCATATCGCCATGGAGTCCTTGCACTGGAATACCGCCTGGCGTATGCGGTCCATGTCATAGACAATGTAACGGAGGTCGTTCGACAGGGTGTCGGAATAGGTGCGGACAGCATTGCCGGCGCGCATCTTCGTGACGTCGAACGTCGAGTCACACAGCTGCGCCATGGCGTATGCCTCGTCCATGCTCAGCCCCAGCCTGTTCATGAGGCCTGAGAATGTCTCGCCGTTATGTACGGAACTCTCCTCGCAGGCGAAGTCGTCTGCACGGAATCCGATGGGAGGTATCGGCTCCGGCGCGGGTTCTTCCTCCACGCTTCGGCCCTGGCCGCAGGATGCAGCCATGATGAGCGCCGACGCCGTGAATAGCGCCGTGAAAAAACGGAATCCTTTCGTCATAGCATGTCGACGGTTTTCTGGTCAAGTTTCTCGTCAAAATACTTGGCCAGGACCTTGCGGAAGATTTCTTCCTTGCCTGAAGCAAGATAGAAGAGAGTCATGGAAGACCGAAGTTTCATCGTGTCGACGGGGCCGAAGATCTCGGCCGCGGACTTGCCCCTGACCTGCACGAGGGAGTTGCATATCTCGCGTAAACGGCTTCCGAGGACCTTGTCGGCAAGGTAGGCCTTGGCCTCGCCCTTGCCGATGATCCCGTAGTAGGAAGCTGTTTCCGATCGCCCAAGGCCCCGCAGCTGCGGAAATATGTACCACATCCAATGCCCTTCCTTGAGACCGTTGCCGATCTCTTTCAGGGCATTCTTGTACGCATTGCCCGTATTCTGCGCATCTTTGAACCTCTGCAGATCGTACGTCATTAATTGATGCTGATGGACTTGATATAAATAGCCTTGGCGGAAGAGTTGGTCCACTTCAGCTCGATCTTTCCTGTTTTTGCGGAGTCAGCCGTGAAAGTGAATTCGGTCTTCTCGAGAGACAAGGTGCTTGAACCGTAGGATGTGCCATCCACGAAGACTTCCAAAGTAGCTTCGATGCCGGATGCACCGGCGGTCTCGACCGAAATGGAGGTGACGGCATCGGCATAATCCGATGTGGAAAGCGTGATATATGTAGCCGCAGCCTTGGCGCTGCCTATCTGCTGGCCCTTGTCATACTGGGATGTGTCATAGCCGAAATAGCCGCCATCCGTGTCAAGCGTCCAGGATATGTCGCCAAGCGAAACGGTGCCTGCTCCAGTGAAGGCCTTGGAAGTGAATGTATATGAGTAAGCACCTGTGACTTCTCCCGGCTCATCCGGATCGGGGTCATCACCGCCCGGGTCATCACCACTTTCCAGTTTTTCGATGAACCAGGCGTACATGACCTCTATTTTGTCCTTATACGAACCGCGGTAACCATTGATCTTGATCTTGTCGCCTGCCTTCAGGTTCAGGCTGGCGTAACTCTTGTCGTTATCTGCGCCATAACCCAGTTCGGTTGCAGTCAAGCCGTAGACATAGACGGTGCCCGAATCGTCGGTCAGGTCAAAGTTGCCGTAGGT
>JAFYZE010000268.1 GCA_017548805.1 Bacteroidales bacterium | reverse complement strand
GGGCGGGGATGATGGAAAGCATGAAGAGATAGAGGCTGCGGGTGGCCCTGCAGGACATTTCCAGCTGGGCCTGGGCTTCCTTCAAGCTCATGGAAGGGTTTTCAGCATAGCTGTAGAGCACCTTGAAGGCCTTTATCCTGAGAATTCTTCTGTTCAGCATGTTATTTCAAACAAATCGAATATTTTCTGCAAATATAACACGAGAATCGGGAAAAAATCCTATTTTTGCGTAGAAAAGCATTAAAAACAAGACCATGTACAGAGAGGATTTCGAGCGGACAGGCAGCCAGGACAGGAACGGCGAGGACGTTTTCTCCAAGCCGGTAAGGGCTGGCAAACGTACTTATTTCTTTGACGTCAAAGCCACCAAGGGCAACAACGATTTCTACCTGACCATCACCGAGAGCAAGCGCAAGCAGGAGCGTGACGGCTCGTTCACGTTCGACAAGCACAAGATTTTCCTGTACAAGGAGGATTTCGACAAGTTCCAGGAAGGACTGGCGGAAGTCATCGGATACATCAAGCAGAACTGCCTATCCGGCGAGGACGCACCACGTTTCGAGGGCGACTCCGGTTCCGACGAGTTCTAAGGCACCTTACACGGCCGGCTCCTTGCAGAAGCCGGCTTTTTTGACCGCATATAACAACACTAAAATCATATACTATGGACCCCAGAGTAGCAAAGATTCACGCAGCGGCGGATTTCATCCGCGAGCAGATCGGAGACCGCGTCCCCGTGGCCGGCATCGTCCTCGGCAGCGGGCTCGGCAAGCTCGCCGACCGTATCGAGAATCCTGTTGTGATCCCCTACCGGACCATACCGGGATTCCCCGTATCGACGGCCATCGGGCACAAGGGCAACTTCATCGCTGGAGATTTCGGAGGCAAGTTCGTCATCGCCATGCAGGGACGCTTCCACTACTACGAAGGATATCCGATGGAGCTCGTCACGCTCCCTGTCCGCGTCATGAAGACGCTCGGCATCGAATACCTGTTCGTTTCGAACGCCGCCGGAGGGTGCAATCCCGACTTCGAGGTCGGTGACCTGATGATCATCAAGGACCATATCAGCCTGTTCCCCAACCCCCTGCTCGGCCCCAACTTCGAGGAGTTCGGCCCTCGTTTCCCCGACATGACCTGCGCGTATGACCTCGAGCTCATCGCCAAGGCGCAGGAGATCGCCGCCGAGATGGGCGTGAGGTATCACAAGGGTGTCTATTTCGGAGGCCCCGGCCCCACCTACGAGACTCCCGCCGAGGTACGTTTCTACAGGCTGGCGGGCGCGGACGTGCTTGGCATGTCCACCATTCCCGAGGTCATCGTGGCGCGCCATTGCGGCATCAAGGTGTTCGGAATGTCCGTGATCACCAACAAGTGCAATACCGACAACGTCACCGTGAACCACAATGACGGCGAGGACGTGGTCCGCGCGGCAGATGCCGCCGCCGACCGCATGTGCGGGCTCTTCACCCGCCTGATCGCGACCCTTTAATCCCTTTTACGGCAGCAATGCCATCCTGAAAACGTCCTGCTCTGCAGGACCCCTCCCAAGCTAGGCTTGGGCCCCTCCCACGTCTGTTGCCGAGGGTGGCACAGTTTTCAGGATGGCATTGCTGCCGTAAAAGTCAGTCGAGGTCGGAGACCCAGAGGGCGGCGGAGACGTCCGAAGGGGCTGCCCAGGCGCCGCGGGGCGACAGGCAGACCGAACCGACGCGCGGGCCTTCAGGCGAGCACGAACGCTTGAACTGCTGGGAAAAGAATCTCCAGAGGAATTTGCGAAGCCACCGGTCGACGGTGGCTTCGTCGTATCTGCCCGCAAAGGCTTCCACTGCAAGGGCGCGGATCTCGCGCGGGCGGCGGGCATGGCGGACGAGATGGTAGAGGAAGAAATCGTGGAGCTCGTAAGGGCCGACGATGTCCTCGGTCTTCTGCTTGATGTTGCCGTGCTCGTCGACGGGCGTAAGCTCGGGACTGATGGGCGTGTCCACGATGTCCAGAAGGGTCTGGCGGGCCTCCGGGAAACGGTTCACTGCAGCCCAGCGGACCATGGCCTGCATAAGGGTCTTGGGGACATCGGCGTTGACGGTATAATTGGCCATGTGGTCGCCGTTGTAAGTGCACCAGCCAAGCGCGATCTCCGACAGGTCGCCTGTTCCGACCACGAGGCCGTCGGTGTCGTTGGCGATATCCATCAGTATCTGCGTACGCTCCCTGGCCTGGGCATTCTCAAACGTAACATTATGATTGTCAGGGTCGTGACCAATGTCCGAGAAATGCTGCGACACTGCCGCCGCGATAGGAATCTCCCTGGCGTCCACGCCGAGCGCGGCCATCAGGTCGGAGGCGTTGGAGTGCGTGCGCTTCGAGGTGCCGAAGCCCGGCATCGTGACGGCGATGATGCCCTTCCTGTCGTAGCCGAGGCTGTCGAAAGTCGCGGCCGTCACCAGCAGCGCCAGCGTGGAATCCAGCCCTCCCGAGATGCCCAGGACCGCGGTCTTGCATCCTACATGCTCCAGACGGGTGCGCAGTCCTGTAACCTGGATGGAAAGGATCTCTTCGCAGCGTGCAGCCAGCACATCAGGGTCGGCTGGGACGAAAGGATGGGGGTTGACGGCAGGAGCCGCCGGAGCCTGCGGAAGCTCCCCCGCTTCCGCGTCAGGGTCGACAGTAGCGTAAATGATGCCGGACTCCGTCCGGAAACGCTCGTTCTCCGCGAGCAGGCGGCCTTTCTGATAGATCAGGGAAGGGCCTGCATATACGGCGTCGCCCGTGGACTCGCCGTAACCCGCGGCGCAGTACACGTAAGTCACTCCGGTGCGGAGGCTAAGCTCGGCTATGCTCCGCTTGCGGACCGCATGGCGGGTCACCAGTTCCGGAACGGCCGCCAGATGCAGCACCATGGTCGTGCCCTCGGGCAGGTCGTCGGGGATGCGTTCACCCGTTACAAGCAGGAAACGGGAGTCGTTTCCCACGAATCGGCCGCGCTTGATGATCGCCGCGCCAGAAGCAAAACCTCCTTCGGAGGGCACCGGAAGGCCGATGACGACCGTCGCGTCAAGGCCGGGCAATGCCTTCGCGACCGACTCCGCCGCCTTTTGTGCGGCATCAAGCAGGAGTGACTGCTTGAAAAGGTCTCCGCAGGTAGCGCCGGTGACGCTCATTTCAGGGAATACCACAATGTCAGCGCCTACGGCCGAGGCCTCGCAGGCAAGGCTGATGATCTCCTCTGCATTCTTCGCAGGATCCGCAAGCCACACCCTTGGCGTGACGGCGGCAACTGTCAACATTCCATTTTTACGCATGATAATACAAATATATGCGAAATCGCCCGAAAAATGTCCGGGAGAAGAGTTCATTTTACGCACATTTTTCCTAAATTTGCAGAGTATGTGTAAATTGGACAGGAATGTTTGAAGAGATACAGCAGAATTTCGAACGCATCATCGCTCTGTACGAGGGTGAAAGGGAGGCCAACGCCGACCTCCGTTCCAGACTCGCCGCCAGCGAAGCCTCCAATGACACCTACAGGAAGCAGATTACCGAGTTGGAGAGACAGGTAGAGAATCTCAGGCTCGCTGAAGCGTTTCTGACACCGACAGGCAGTTCCGACAGCGCGAAGGAACGGATAGATAAACTCATAAAGGAGATCAATAAGTGTATCTCGTTGCTTGAAAAGTGATTATGGAACAGAGCATTACCATCAAGATAGCCGGCAAGGACTATCCCCTGAAGGCAACTTCTCCCGAGATGGAGCAGCTGATGAGACTGGCTGCGGACTCCATCAACCAGAAGCTTGCCGCCTATGATGCCAAGTTCCCGGACAAGACACTTGCGGACAAGCTCTCCTTCGTGGCCCTCAACGAGACGGTCAGCCGGATGTCGTACCAGAAAAAGCTTTCCTCGGTGAACGAGGAGGCCAAGGCGATGCTCAGCCGCACGAGTGCCTACCTGGACAACATTGATAAAAAGTAGCCGTTAGTCCATCGTGCTGAAAACAACAAGTTCCTCGGAACCGGGTAACTCGAATGAGGGATGGCAGGCCAAGGTGACCTCACGGGATTCCGCGGAAGCGGGACGGTGGACGCCGGAACTGATTCGGAGCTCAAATCTTATCATTAAGATTTTCTGACACCCGACTAACGGCTTTTTTCAATATCCCAAGCCGGTGCATGCTTCCAGGCATGTGCCGGCTTGTATTGCATTCCGGCGGTAAGGAATTAATTATTAACCATATAATCTATACATATATGTTGGTATACTGCATTTTGGCCGCCATACTGGGCGCTGCGCTCGCCCTGGCCATCTCCATATTCATCCGCAAGCAGGCCTTGAAGGGCAAGCGCGAGGAGATCCTCGACCAGGCCCGCCTCGAAGCGGAAAAGATCAAGAACGAAGCCGAAAACATCAAGAAAGACAAGATTTTCCAGGCCAAGGAGCGTTTCCTGCAGCTCAAAAGCGAGCACGACCAGTACGTCAGCGAGAAGAACAACCAGCTCCGCGATGCCGAGAACCGCCTCAAGCAGAAGGAGAATTCCCTTAACCAGAAGAACGAGGACCTGGCACGCAAGATCAAGGAGAACGATTCGCTCAAGCAGAGCCTCCAGGCCCGGACCGAAAACGTCGAGAAGAAGGGCGAGGAGTATGACAAGCTCATTTCCCAGGTCAACCGCCAGCTCGAGGCTATTGCGGGCATGAGCGCCGCCGAGGCCAAGAACGTTCTCATGGAGAACATGAAGGCCGAGGCGCGCACCGAGGCCCAGGCCTACATCAACGACACCATGGACGAAGCCAGGCTCAATGCCGCCAAGGAAGCCAAGCGCATCGTCATCAATACCATCCAGCGTACCGCCACGGAGACGGCCATCGAGAACGCCGTC
>JAFYZE010000036.1 GCA_017548805.1 Bacteroidales bacterium | reverse complement strand
CGGCCGTGCAGCCGGAAGTGTTGTCCTTGGGATAGAAATAGATGATGGTCCTGCGGCCTTTTCCGATGAAATCTTCCGACTTCACCATGTTCCCGTCCTGGTCCATGACCTCGAAGGACGGCATCCTGTCTCCGATCTTGAGCATGATTGATATTGTTTACAGTTTATTCCCTAATAATGATTCTACATACCTGACGCTTGCCTCGTATTGTTCGTCCGTGTCCAGATGCTCTATGATCATCGGCATGCGGTGGTTCTCTGCAGTGGCGAGACGGGCGTATAGGGCGAGGTCGAGGGTCCCTTCACCGCAGGCGCATTCCTCAAGCTGGAAGGTGTACTCCTCCTTGAGGCGGATATCCTTGAGATGGCAGCTGACGATAGTGCCCTTGAGCTTGTCGAAACATTCTTCGAGGAACTCGTCGTTGTAGAAAAACCGTCTTGGGGATGTAATCATATTGACGACATCAAGGTGGGTGCCGAACTCCGGCCGGTCGACGGCTTCGATGAGGCGTAGATATTCGTCCGGGCTTGATGGGATCATCCAAGGCATCGATTCGATGCAGAATTTAGTGTGCCCGGGCAGCGCGGTATCAATGATCTCACGGATCATACTGACAGCCATGGACCATAGTTCAGCCGAGAAATTGTCGCGGTATCCGCCGTCCCAGCGGGGACCATAGGGGGTGCCGACGACGTTGACGCAGCATGCTGCTCCGACGGAGTCGGCCATACGGAGCTGACCGACGGCATAGTCGGTCCAGCGCCGGCGCTCGGCCGGGTCGGCGGCGAGCGTGTTGCGCCAGACGCCGACCTCGGCGATGCTCAGGCCGGCTTCGTCGGCCGCGGCCTTGTAGGCCATGACCGTCTCCTCGCCGGCCAGATGGTCGACGGGGAAGACCACAGCCTCAAGACCAAGGGCCTTATGCTTCGCAGCCCACTCCCGTGGCGAGCCGTGCTTCAGCGCTGATGAGATGCCCAATATCATTTTCTCTTAGTAATAGTCGTATTTATCTCGTCCATGACCTTGTCGGAAAGCTCGTATTTCCCGATGACATATATGGCGAGAAGGAACAGCAGTGCGGGAATGAGCGTTACAAGCCAGAGGATGCCCTGCTCCGCAAGGGGAGTCTGGACTTGGCTTGCTGAGTTAAAGCCCACCCAGGCAAGCACGAGCCCGGGAATGACGCCTCCGAGGGCCATTCCGGCCTTCATGAAGATGCAGATGAGGGCATTGACGATGCCCGCGACGCGGCGGCCTGTGGCGTATTCACCGAAAGTCACCACTTCGGGCACCAGCGCCCACATATAACCCGTCGCGACGAGTATGCCCGTGCTCTTGAAGAACTGGATGACGCACAGCAGAGGAAAGCAGGACTTGAGCGAAGGGAAGGATACGCAGAAGTACATCAGGACCATCCCCACTATGGCTATGCCGAGGAACATGCGGAACATCCCGTTCTTTCCGACCTTCTTCTTGATGGCAGGCACCAATGGCAGGAAAATGAATGCCGGCAGTGTGCCCAGCCACATGAAAGCCGTCGTCATGAGCGGTGAAGCGCCGATGTTGTATGTCATGAAATACGAGTCGGCGGCATTGCTGATGCTCATGGTCGTGAATGCGATGACGAAAAAGAAGGACAGTATCCTGAGCGGGTGGTTGCGCACGAGTTCCATCCACAGGTCGCTGACCTTGACTTCGGCGGAGCCCTTCTCGTCCATGACGATGCGCTCCCTGCTCTCGAAGAAGCAGAATACCAGAAGCAACAGGCCTGCGAGGGCGAAAATGCTCATTGTAATGAACCATGCGCGGGCCGATTCGGGAGTGTTGTATACTGCCTCCATCTTCCAGGAAACGGGATTGTACGCTTTCGGGGCGAAAATGGCTATGACGAGCGGGAGTGTCTTGATGATAAGGCCCGCAAGGTTGGCGAGGAACATGCGGACGCTGGTAAGGACCGTGATCTCGTCGGTGTCACGCGTGAGGGACGATCCCAGCGCTCCATACGGGACGTTTATAAGCGTGAAGCACATGCTCAGGCCCACGTAGGTGACATAGGCGTACAGGAGCGAGCCGCTGAAGCCGTTCCAGAAACACAGCATCGCGAAAGCGGCGAGCGGAAGCCCGCCCATGATGAGCCATGAGCGGTATTTGCCCCAGCGGGGATTGGCCTTGTCGACGAAGGCGCCGACGATGGGATCCCAGATGACATCTATGATGCGGACGACAAGGAACATCACCGCGGCGGCGCCAGGCTTGAGCCCATAGACGTTGGTGTAGAAGAACAACAGCCAGATGCTTACGGTCTGGTAGATGAGGTTCTGCGCCAGGTCCCCGGAACTGTAGCCGATGCGTTGCCGCCAGGTGAGCCTGTAGTTGCCGTTGTCCACGGTCAGCGGCTATTTGGCCATGCGGTAGATGGCCTCCATGTCCTTGGCTGCCAAGACCTTGAAGGCCCCGATGGTGGTTGTACCGCCATCGCTGCACTTGCGGACCATCTCGGCCAGCTCGTCTTCGGTGATCTCGCGGCCGATGAGTTCGTGGATGTTGATGGGCATGCCGATGTGGTGGTAGAAGCGCTCCATGGCCTCGATACCCTTTTCGGCTGTTCCTTCGGGGTCGGTATAGTCGTTGGGAACATCCATCACGTTGACTGCGAACTGCACGAAGCGGAGGATATCCTCCTTCATCACGTAGCGCGCCCAGCTAGGCCATACGGCGGCCAGGCCGGCGCCGTGGGTCACGTCGAACATCGCGCTCAGCTCATGCTCGAGCTTATGCGTGGCCCAGTCGCCCTCGGTGCCGCACCCGGTGAGGTCATTGTGCGCGAGGCTGCCGCCCCACATGATCTGGGCGCGGTGACGGTAGTCCTCGGGATCCTTGAGTACTGCGAACACACTCTCCTTCATGGTACGCATAAGACCCTCTGCGATGGCATCGGTAAGCGACATGTCCATATCGTGCGAGAAATAGCGCTCCATCGTATGCATCATGATGTCGGTTACGCCCGCAGCTGTCTGGTACGGCGGCAGGGTGAAGGTCCTGCAAGGATTCATGATGGCGAACTTGACGCGGCAGAGGTTGTTGGAGTAGCCGTGCTTGATCCATCCGTCCTCGTTAGTAATGACGCTGGAGTCGCTCATCTCGCTGCCGGCGGCGGGAATGGTCAGGACGGCCGCCACGGGCAGCGCGCTCTGGGGATGCTTCTTATAGGCGTAGAAATCCCATACATCCCCGTCATAGGGGACTCCGTATGCTATGGCCTTGGACGAGTCGATGACGCTGCCGCCGCCTATTGCCAGGATGAAGTCGACGCCTTCCTTGCGGCAGAGGTCAATGCCTTTGTGAACCAACGAGAGACGGGGGTTGGGGACCACTCCGCCAAGCTTGAGGAAATCCACTCCTTCTGCGGAGAGGAGTCCGCAAACCTTGTCCAGAAGGCCGGACCTCTCGGCGCTCTTGCCGCCATAATGCACGAGGACCTTGTGTCCTCCATAGCGTTTGACGAGCTTCGCCACCTGCTCTTCTGAATCGCGGCCGAAAACGACCTCCGTCGGGGCATAATAATTGAAATCTTTCATTTTAGGGTTAGTTTTACGGATTTTTGACAATTTACGGTTTTTTCGCGATATTTCAATGTAAATAGTGTATCTTCGCGGCCGTTTTGAAGCAGTGTTCCAAAAGTGACTGCGTTATATAAAGGCATGACAGCAGGACAAGGCCCCACAGTATCGGTAGTAGTACCCGTATATGCGGTTGAAGCATATATCGGGCAGTGCGTCCGTTCGCTTTTCTCCCAAACCTGGGAGGACTGCGAGTTCATATTCGTGGACGACGGGTCTCCAGACCGTTCCGTTGCCGTCATCCGGCAGATCCTGGCTGATGAATTCCCGCAGGTGGAATCGAAGGTGAAGATCCTTCACGAGCCCAATTCGGGGCTTCCTAAGGCGCGCATGGCCGGCCTTGCGGCTGCAACCGGAGAGTTCATCATACATGTGGATTCGGATGACTGGGTGGAGCCCGACTATGTGCGCAAGCTTGTGGAAAAAGCGCTCGAAGAGGATGCCGATGCGGTCTACTGCGATTTTTACAAGGAGTATTCCAACGGAAAGAGGAAGGTCTGCCGTGAAGGCGATTTCACGCCGGCCACGGGATCCGTGGCGGTGACGCGCATGCATAACAATATTATCCGGGGATACATGTGGAACAAGCTTGAGCGTCGTTCCTTATATGACCTGCCGTCCATGTTCGTGCCTGTATACGGCTATCACGAGGACCTGGTCTTCCAGACCCAGACCCTCAGCAAGGCCGGTAAGGTCGTCCACCTGAAGGAACCGCTCTATCACTATCGCCGCCGCAGGAGGGGAGCCCTTACTTCCAGTTCCCTCATAAAGACGAGGAAACAGTCATCGGAGAACATGTTCCTCCTCTACGACGCCCTTCCGAAAGACAGTCTTCCCATCAGGGCATGCGGTAGGGACATTCTGCTCAGGGGTGGCTGGTATAGCGCCTGCATATTGAATTTCAAACTGCTGCGCGCGCATCCCGAGGCTGTCCGGAAACTGTTGGAGATGGACTACGTAAAAGGCTGCCGCGTCCCTGTCGGCAAGCAGCGCTACACCAAGTTCATCTGCCGTCTCGTCCGACGGAAACTTGATTAAGACTTAATCCTATGAGTGAATTGTTCACAGGGGCAGGAATTGCCCACAGCATACTTCTCTTCTCCGTCGTCATCGCGACGGGACTTTATCTTGGCCGGTTCAAGATAAAAGGTATATCCATCGGATCCACCTGGATCCTTTTCCTTGCCATCCTTGTCAGCCATTTCGGCCTTCGCGCCGATCCTGTCGTGACTGGATTCATGAAGGATTTCGGCCTGATCCTGTTCGTGTTCTCCATAGGCTTCCAGGTCGGTCCGGGATTCTTCCATTCCTTCAAGACGGGTGGAATCAAACTGAACCTCCTGGCATTATTCGGCATTCTGATGTCCGTGCTGGTCACCGTGTGCATACATCTCGTGACGGGGGAGAGCCTTCAGACCATGGTCGGCGTGATGTCGGGAGCCGTGACCAACACTCCCGGTCTCGGTGCCGCTCAGCAAACGCTCTCGGATGCCATGGGTGCTGACAAATCCGCAGCCTCAGCGGCCGTATCCGGCCTGGCTTCCGCCTATGCCGTGGCCTATCCGATAGGCGTACTGGGCGTGATAATGCTCGTCATCCTGTTCCGAAGCCTTTTCAAGATCGACCTGGAAAAGGAGAAGGCCGAACTTGACAGCGGGGATGGTGAAGCCGACCTGGCGAGGCGTATGCACGTCGAGGTGGAGAACCCGGCCGTCTTCGGGCACAACATACGGGAGATTATGAAGGATAACGGAGGCAAGTTTCTCATTTCGAGGATGATGCGTGACGGGGAGATAAGCATTCCCGGCCCTGATACCGTCCTTGAGAAAGGTGACCGCCTGCTGATAGTGACCTCCCAGCCGAATGTCGACTCTGTCAGGATTATTTTCGGCGAGGAAGTTCCGATGCACCAGAAAGACTGGATAAGGATGAACGAGGCGCTCGTGACCCGCCGCCTCGCCATCACCAAGTCCTCGCTGACGGGCAAGCGCATAAAGGACCTCGGCCTGCGCGCTGCCTATGGCGTCATGGTGACGCGCGTGGTGCGCGCCGGCGTGGAACTCGTCGCGCGCCCCAACCTTATCCTGCAGATGGGAGACAGCATATTGGTCGTGGGG
>JAFYZE010000267.1 GCA_017548805.1 Bacteroidales bacterium | reverse complement strand
GTCGCTGCCCATGCCTCTCGTCATCGGCAACACCAAGCGCATGGAGATCATCGACAGCCCCGAGGGCGACGAGCTCCGCAAGAAATGCTGGACCATCACCCACGCCATCCAGGACGGTTTCAGGAAGGAAGGCTTCGACATCGGAGAGGCTCAGGCCTGCGTCACCCCTGTGCATATCAAGGGCGGTGTCGCCCAGGCGACCAAGATGGCCAAGGACCTCCGCGAGAACTACCGCATCTTCTGCTCGATGGTCATCTATCCGGTCATCCCCAAGGGCATGGTGATCTTCCGCATCGTATCCACCGCCGCGCACACCATGGAGGACGTCAATTACACTCTCAACGCCTTCAAGGAGATCAAGGCCAAGCTCGATGCCGGAGAGTACGACGGCGACGACGTGGCCGCCATGACCGTAGAGTAGCATGGACGCAGCATATTTCAGGGACAAGGTCGTAATCATAACGGGAGCCAGCTCGGGTATCGGGCTGGCTACCGCTAAATTGTTCGGCTCGTACGGAGCGCGCGTCGTCATGGCCGCCCGTTCCTTCGAGAAGATGTGCGAACTTGCCCCGCAGGTGTCGTCCGACCCGGACCGCGTGCTCTGCGTCCGTGCGGACGTGTCCGTCGAGGACGACTGCCGCAACCTCGTCGAGGCGGCCGTCGCCAGGTTCGGCGGCATCGACATCCTGGTCAACAACGCCGGAGTGTCGATGCGCGCGATGTTCAAGGACCTGGACCTCAAGGTCATACATACCCTGATGGACGTCAATTTCTGGGGTTCGGTGTATTGCACCAAATACGCACTGCCCTGGCTGCTGAAGTCCAAGGGATCGGTGGTCGGCATCATTTCCATCGCAGGTTTCACCGCACTTCCTGCGCGTACCGGTTATTCCTCGTCCAAGTATGCGATACGCGGATTCCTGGATACACTTCGCATCGAGCATCTCAAGGACGGTCTCAACGTCCTTGTCTTCGCTCCCGGATATACTTCGTCCATGGTCCGCCGCAACGCCCTTACGGCCGACGGCTCCGCCCAGGGCGAGACCCCGCTCGACGAGAGCAAGCTCATGAGCGCGGAGGATGTCGCATTCAAGCTCGCGAAGGCGCTGTACCGCCGGCGCTCGCAGGTCGCCCTCAGTTTCATCGGCAGGCTGACCATCTTTGCGCACAGGTTCTTCCCGCGTTTCACGGACAGGATGACCTACCGCTACATAGCCAGAGAACCCAACAGCCCATTCAAGTAGCAGCCCATGAAAGTCTCCGGAATCCCTCCCGCCCTCAAGACCTGGTTCCCGTTCATAGTCCTTTTCGTGTTCCTGGCGCTGATCCTGCCCAGGAGCCCGAAGTTCGGCTACGACTACAGGAAAGGCTCGGAGTGGAAGTATGAGACCTTATATTCCCAGTTCGACTTCCCGATCCTCAAGACCGAGGAGCAGATCAGGGAGGAGAGGAGCCGTTCGGTCTCCAGCGTCATCCCGTACTACAAGTATTCCGAGGACATAGTCAACAAGAACCTTCGCGCGGCCGAAGCCCTTTCCCTCGGGAAAGATGCCGCGCTGAAGCCCGCGATCGTCTCCACCATCCGGGACATCTACGCCCAGGGCGTCGTGTCGGACGAGGGTGTCAAGGTCGACCGCAACGCCACCGACCTGTCGGAGGAGGTGCTCTACATCCAGAAGGAGAAGCGTGCCACCAAGGTCCCCGTAACCGAGGTGTACAAGCAGTCCGACGCCAAGTCCAAGCTGATCGCGGAGCTGGGCAGGACCTACAAGAGCTACAACCTTGACTCGATATTCAAGGCCAATTCCGTATACGACCTGATCGTTCCCAACCTCGTTTACGACCGTCAGACCACCGAGGTCGTGCATGCCGAGTCGGCCCCGTTCATCTCTCCTACACAGGGTTTCGTGAGCGCCGGGCAGCTCATAGTCTCCAACGGCGAGATTGTTACGGCTGAGATTGCACAACTGCTTGATTCGTACAAGGTTGAATATGAGGCGAACATGGGTTACGGCACTCCCCGCGCGCTGCAGTGGGCTGGCAATATCCTCCTCGCCCTCGTGCTTGCGCTTGCGTTGTACCTTGCCTTGTTTTTTACCAGCCGCAAGGCGCTCAATGAGCCCAACAAGGTCTGGTACATCGTATTCGTTTTCGTGATCTCCACGCTCTGCGCCATCCTTGTGGGACGCTCGCAGCCGCTGTACCTTTTCCTGGTGCCGTTCACGCTGCCCGCCCTCTGGCACCAGGCGTTCTTCAGGAACAAGATGGTGCTGCCGCTGTACATCGTCACGCTTCTGCCGCTGCTCATGTTCTCGCACTACGGTGCGGTGATCTTCATGATGTTCTTGTTCGCAGGATTCGTGGCCATCTATGCTTTCCGCTATTTCTACAAGGGCTGGAAGCAGTTCATCACCGGCCTGATCATCTTCCTGGCGCTGGTGGTGACGTATTTCGGCTTCCGTTTCATCGATTCCATCGGCGGGAACGTCGCGCTGACGCTGACCTTCCTCTTCATAGGGTCGATCCTTACCGTGCTCGGATACCAGCTGGTGTTCCTCTTCGAGAACGTGTTCAATCTCGTCTCCAATTCGCGTCTGGCGGAACTGGGCGACACCAGCAACAAGCTGCTCCGCGAGCTTGAGTCCAAGGCCCCCGGCACTTTCCAGCATTCGCTGCAGGTCATGAGCATGGCCGACGCGGCGGCGCGCTCCATAGGCGCGAACGTGCTGCTGGTGCGCGCCGGCGCCCTGTACCATGATATCGGCAAGATGAGCAACCCCCAGTGCTTCATCGAGAACGAGGCGCTGCTGCCTTCAGAGGACAAGAACGGCTACCATTCCAGTCTAGACGCCCGCCAGAGCGCCAGGGACATCATCGCCCACGTCAAGGACGGAATGGAACTTGCCGACCGCTACAAGCTGCCGCAGGTCATCAAGGATTTCATCATGACCCATCACGGCACGACTCGTACAGGCTATTTCTACAACAAGTACATCAACGAGGGAGGGGATCCTTCCGATGCTTCGGACTTCTATTATCCCGGCGTCAAGCCGTTTACCAAGGAGCAGGTGATCCTGATGCTGTGCGACTCCATCGAGGCGGCCTCGCGGACCATAAAGGCTTCGACGCCCGAAGCCTATTCCGAATTTGTCGAGAAAATGGTCGCCGACAAGATGAATGCCGGCCAGTTCGACGACTCCTCCATCTCCATCCGCGAGCTCAACACGGTCAAGGAGAGCCTCAAGTCCTACCTCGCGCAGCTGTACCACGAAAGGGTGGTCTATCCCAAGATGAAAGCCAAGCCGACGCATTGATTATTTGAGAATTAATGCCTATCTTTGCCGCCCGTTTCAAACAAGCAGATAAAAAACTCACATACAATGAAAATCGAAAAGAAACAGATTGATGATCTCAACATCAAGCTTAC
>JAFYZE010000001.1 GCA_017548805.1 Bacteroidales bacterium | reverse complement strand
TACCCGCACTCCGCCAACATAGGGTTCCGCACCTATTCGGGAATAGTCAATTTCGTGACATACAAGCACGACCTTCCGTCATATCGTTTCGGGGACAATACCCGCGTCGTGGACTTCCAGGGCGAGAGTTTCCCTGTCGTGGCCTACATGCCCGATACGGTCTCAGGGGTTGCGGACCTGCGCCAGACCGTGTTCTGGCACCCTCTGGTTGAGCTCGCTCCGGGTGAAAGCCGTGTCCTTGATTACATCCTTCCGTCATACGAAGGCCGCTTCGAAGCGGTAGTTGAGGGCTTCGACGCCGACGGCGCGCCACAGTACGTCCGAACGGACGTCCCTGCCCGATAGTTATCGGGGAACGGATGCAGTATTCAGGCATCCCTGTCGTTTATAGTTTCAAAGAATTGTGTTATTTTTGCACCCGACTATGAAACGGATTGCAATCATCGTAGCCGTCCTGGCCATTTTGTGTCAGTGTATGACGGTTTCAGCCCAGGATTACCCTGAGTATGACAGGTTCGCGGAAGAGGCCGGCGAGATGTCCATGCTCTACAGGGGCAAACAGGGGATGTCCTACTCTTTTCCATACAACGGTACCTTTTACTGGTATGGCAGGGACTTCCAGCGCGGGGATGTCTTCTACAACGGCAAACTCTATCACGATGCCTTCGTTAATATCAACGCGCATCTCCAGGAACTCCTCGTCAAGCAGGACGAGGACTATCTTCCCGTCCTGGTCGACACCGGCCACGTGGAGTGGTTCACGATGGGAGACAGGCGTTTCCTTCCCCGTGACGCTACCGGACTGCCATCCCTTCCGGACGGATTCTACGAGGTCTTGTTCGACGGACAATCCAAACTCTACAAGAGGGTGGACAAGATCCTCCGCAAAGATTCGAACAACCGCAATGGAGCCGGTATAGGTTACGACGATCCCAATTACAACGACAAGGTTCCGGATTATTTCGCCAACAGGGTGAGCTATTATTTCGTAAAGGACGGTATTGTCCACTCCGTCATGAAGCAGCGTGGTATCATCGCCCACTATCCGGAAAAGAAGAAGGAGCTGAAACGCTTTGCCAAGGATGCCAGGGTCTCGTATTCCGGATTCGATTCGCTGGCTCCAGCCATCCTCAAACATGCCGAAGAAAATGAATAGGAAAGCGATAATGCTCGCAGCCTTGCTGCTGCCCGGCCTTGCCGGATACGCGCAGCAGGCGAGGGAACTCGAAGTCAGGAGGGTGGAGGCCGACTCGCTGCTTAATTTCATGCGCAGGGAGATAACCCCCCGCATATATTATCTTTCCTCGGAGATTGACCATTCGAGTTTTACTGTCTCCGCTCCGAGGGAGCAGTTCCTCGAACGTGCCATGGAAGAACTCCGAGCCAAGGATTACATCGTCTCCGAGTATGACGGCGCGTGGTTCGTCTCCCGGTCGAAGGGCCTGGTGCAGGACCTGCCGACGGGCTATTTCGACCGCGGCGGTTCCACGCGCGACAACGGCGAACTGCTCAGGCTCATTGAGGACCAGAATACCATGGTCACATTCCAGAACAAGGTCTATGAGATAGGGGAGAAGGTCGAAGGCCGTACCGGCAAGGCCATAGTCAGCGGTTATGTCCACGACGTTTCGTCGGGTGAGCCGCTTACCGGAGTGGCCGTTTATGACGAGCGTTCCGGTGCGTACTCCCTGACAGACGCCTATGGTTTCTACCGCATTTCCCTTCCGATAGGTGAAGGCGTACTGAACTTCAGCGGCTACTCGATGGATGACCTGCACCTCAATGTCATCGTGTACGGCGAGGGTGGTCTGGATGTGGTGATGAAAGAGAAAGTCACCTCGCTCAAGGGTGCGGTAGTCTCGGCCGAGAGCCGGGCCGCGCACAGGGATGCCCGCATGGGCATCGAGCGCATCCGCGTCAGCGAGATCGCCAAGGTCCCGGTGGCCTTCGGTGAAGCCGATGTGCTCAAGGTTGTCCTCACCCTTCCGGGTGTGAAGACGGCCGGAGAGGCTTCGTCGGGCTTCAACGTCCGCGGCGGCTCCGTGGACCAGAACCTCGTCCTGTTCAACGGCGGTACCATCTACAATCCAAGCCACATGTTCGGCATCATGTCCGCCTTCAATACCGACGTGGTGAACGAGGTGGAACTGTACAAGAGTTCCATTCCCGCCGAGTTCGGCGGCCGCATATCGTCCGTGTTGGATATCCGCGGCCGCGAGGGCAATTCCAAGAAGGTCCAGGGTTCCGTCGGACTCGGTCTCCTGACCAGCCGCATCAACCTTGAAGGGCCCATAGGAAACAAGACGTCCTTCATCGCGGGAGGACGCACCACTTATTCCAACTGGATATTGAACCTGCTGCCGTCCAGCAGCAATTATTCGGGCGGCAAGGCTTCGTTCAGTGACGCCTATTTAGGCATCAGCCACAATCTCAACTCCAAGAATTCCCTGCATGCCAACGGCTACTGGTCACGCGACGGCTTTTCGTTCAGCGGTGACACCACGTTCCGTTATTCCAACATAAGCGCTTCGCTCAAGTGGCATTCCGATTTCTCGGACCGTCATTCCATGGAACTCACCGGAGGTATGGACCGTTACGACAATTCCCATGACAACACCTTCAATGCATGGGAAGCTTACACGCTGGACACCGAAGTCAACCAGATATATTCGAAGCTCCGCTTCAAATCCCTGGTCGGTTCCGCGCACTCCCTGCTCTACGGACTGAATATCTTGTTATATGATCTCAATCCGGGCACTTTGATTCCCCTCGGGGACGTGTCCAGGATCGTGCAGAGGTCGCTTGACCGCCAGAGGGGTCTTGAACCGGCCCTCTTCTTAAGCGACACTTGGACCATAAGCGAGAAGCTGGCGATTGACGCCGGTGTACGCGCTACAGGTTTCAAGGGCATGGGCCAGAGCCGCTTCTACGGCGGTCCGGAGTTCCGTGTCTCAGGCAAGTATTCTTTCCTGCCCAACCTTTCCGCCAAGGCGGGATTCAATTCCATGAGGCAGTATATCCACCTGCTCTCCAATTCCTCGTCCATCTCCCCGATGGACGCGTGGACCCTGAGCTCCGACCGCATACGCCCGCAGACGGGCTGGCAGGCGGCCGGAGGCCTGTACTGGACCGTCGCGGACGGGAAGGTCGACCTTTCACTGGAGTCCTACTACAAGCAGATGCTGCATTATCTGGACTACAAGTCCGGAGCGACCCTCATCATGAATGAGAATCTTCCGGACGACCTCGTGGAGACCCGCGGCAAGGCCTACGGCATCGAGTTCATGGCCAAGAAATCCATAGGCAAGCTTAACGGATGGATGTCGTACACATACTCGCGTACCCTGCTCCAGGAGATGGAGGACAGGGGAGTCCAGACCATCAACGGCGGCGACTGGTATCCGGCCCCGCACGACAAGCCCCACGACTTCAAGTTCGTCGGCAACTACAAGTTCACCCACCGTTACAGCCTTTCCGCCAACGTGGATTACTCTACCGGCCGTCCGGTCACCATTCCGGTCGGCAAGTACATCTATGGCGGAGGTGTGCGTCTGGCATATTCCGACAGGAATGGCTACCGCATTCCGGACTACTTCCGTTTGGACCTGGCGATGAACATCGAGCCGGGCCATTATCTCAAGAAACTCACGCATATGTCGGTGACTTTCGGCGTGTACAACGTGACCGGCCGTAAGAATGCATACTCCGTGTTCTACAACACTGCTGGAGGTTCCAAGGTGGCGGGTCACATGATATCCGTCTTTTCCGTCCCCGTTCCTTATGCCAACCTTAACCTGAAGTTCTGATGAGAAGGATCCTGAAATATATCTTTGTGTGGATGATTGCGGCGGCAGTGTCGTCGTGTGTGTATCCTTTCGAACCGGAGCTGGACAAGTCCGCAGGCCGCAACCTGGTCATCGAGGGTGACTTGCTGATCGGTTCGTACAGCCTTATCAGGCTGGGCTATATGTCGTATCTTGATGAAGATATCGCCGAATGGGCGGTCAAGGCAGAAGTCCGGGCCGAAGATGACAGGGGCAACAGGTTCATCGGGCGGAACGTGAGTTCCAATCTTTACATCATCAATCTCTATGATGCCGATCCTTCCGGCCGTTTCAGGCTGTATGTCGCCCTGGATGACGGAAGGGAGTACGCCTCCGAGTGGTCAGAGGTCCGTAAGGCTCCGGTGGTGGATGACATTACCCATGAACTCTATGCCCCGACCGACCAGGTCCGTTTCAACATAACGCTCCACAGCGACGATGGAGAGCAGTATTTCCGCTGGTGTTTCGACGAGGACTGGGAATACGAGTCCCTGTATAACGCCACGTACTGGTATGACCTTGATATAGAAGACCCGGATGACAACGGCAGGATGATAAAGTATGGTGAT
>JAFYZE010000266.1 GCA_017548805.1 Bacteroidales bacterium | reverse complement strand
GCCCTGAGGGCGCTGTCCGCCCTGCGGACGCTGGCCCTGAGGGGCCTGGGGCGGGCGCTGGCCCTGCGGAGCAGGAGCCGCTGCCGGGGCCGCCGGGCGAGGCATGGTCCACGAACCGTTGTCCATCACGATTATGAACGGGACTGCCTTGCCCTCGGCTAAGAGATTGTCCATGATCTGGGCGGTATGGCCCTGCTGGGGCCAGCCGTGCTCATCCTCGCCGCCACCGTGCTGCAGATAGAGCACAGGATAGCGCTTGTTGGGATTCTGGTCATACTCGGCGGGAGTATATACGAAGCAGTGACGCATGGCCTTATTGACCTCGGACCAGTAGTAAATCTCGCGCATTTCTCCCTGAGGGACATTCTTCACCGCATAGAAATCCTCGTCAGCGGCAGGCACGTCCACGCCGCTTCCCCAGCGGCTCGATCCGTAATAATAAAGGCTGGACGGATCCGGGACATCAGCTCCGTCGATGTTCAGCTGATAGTAGTGGAAGCCCTCATCCTGAGGAGCGGACTCACCGATCCAGACACCCTGGTCATCCTTCTTGAGCTCATACTTGACTCCGCCGATGTCCAGCTTGACGGACTTGGCGTCGGGAGCGACCACGCGCACGCGGACGCAACGCTCGGAATTGACCTGGGGATACTGCTTGCCGGGCTGCACGTTCGGAGCCGGCTTGAAATCTTCCTTCACCTGCCCGTTGGCAGAGACGGCCGTGATGCATAAAGCCGTCGCGAGGATAAAGAGAAACCTGTTCATGATAAGTGTTTAATAATTATGGTTATTGGCGTTCAAATCGTGAAAGGACCGCCTTCCTTCCTCACAAAGTTAGCATACAGGGAGCACAATTCCAACGGTCTTTTTGTGCGCATTCGATACAGAATGACTATCTTTGAGGGAGAATGAACCAAAAGAACATGTCAAGAATAACTACGAAAGAAGGGAGGATGTACCTCCGTATCAGGAACCTATGCGGATTCCTCGGGATTATCCTGCCCTGGCTTGCCCTCTTTTCCGCCGGCATCGCGGAGCATCCCGGCAACGATTGGTGGTGGAGCATTTCGGCCACTTATTACCAGAGTCCCGCATTGGTCGGCGTGCTGGTTCCCGCCGCACTGGTCCTGATTTCGTACATAGGTTATGACAATACCGACAATTTCCTCACTTCGCTGTGCGGATTCTTCGGTCTGGGCATAGTGCTTTTCCCATGCAAGGTCAGCTGGATCCCGGACGGGACGCCTGTCGGCTTCTTCCAGATGCCCATCGAGCGCTCACATATCATCCATCTGGTCAGTGCGGCCCTTTTCTTCTTCGGGATTGCCATCAACAGCATATTCCAGTTCACCAAGTCCGGAGTAACTATGACTGACCAGAAGCGGGTCCGCAACCGTATCTACCGCATCTGCGGCTATGGAATCCTGGTGATGGAGGCAGCCATGGGCCTTGCATACTTCCTCGGAGCCAGGGGCTACATCATCATGATCATAGAGGTCATCATGCTGCATCTCTTCGGTTTCGCCTGGCTGGTCAAAGGCTACGCTTTCCCCTTCCTCAACGACAAGGAGGACGACGCGGGCAATTCAGACTCGGAAGTCATCACCGCCTCCAGCGGCGTCCGATAAACTGTTTTCTTACGTGACCTGTGGGGATTGTCGGGCAGAATCCCTATATTTGCTTTGAACGGAATAAAGGATAAAAAAGACAATGAATATGAAAAAGACTATCCTCCTTCTGGCGGCGCTGCTGCTCGCCGGGACTTCAGCCCGGCTCATGGCGCAGGCCGTGAACGTCCAGGACGTTCCCGGCGGAGCCCCCGAGCGCCCGGCATTCAATTTCCCGCAGCCGGACATCATGTTCAACCTCTGGCCTGATGGCGCTCCGACCGACAACGGTCTCACGGGAGAGGAGAGAGACTTCGGAAACCATGTCTCCAATGTCACCAAGCCTACCCTGGCGGTTTTCCTGCCGGAAAATCCCAACGGGCTTGCCATCCTGGTCTGTCCCGGTGGCGGATATGTCGATGTATGGGACAAGACTGAAGGGTACGCCAATTCCAAATGGTTCACCGATCAGGGCATCGTGTATGCAGTGCTGAAGTACAGGCTCCCAAACGGGCATCCCGAAGTCCCGCAGGATGATGTCCATGAGGCCATGAAGATACTGAAGGAGCATGCGGAGGAGTACGGTTTCAGCAAGCTCGGCATAGCCGGCTGTTCGGCCGGAGGCCACCTCGCAGCCACGGTTTCGACGCATTTCAACAAGCCGGAGGAACGCCCCGACTTCACGATCCTCTTCTACCCCGTCGTCACGTTGGATCCGGCCTTCACGCATGCCGGTTCGTCATATTACCTTCTCGGACGCGAGCCCTCGCAGGAGCTTTTGGACCTCTACAGCAATGAGAAGCAGGTGACCGCCGATACTCCCACGGCTTTCATAATGGCCAACTCGGACGACCGTGTCGTCCCTTGCGAGAACAGCATCGGATATTATCAGGCCTTGAGGGCCAACGGCGTACCCGCCGCCCTGCACATCTATCCCGTCGGCGGGCACGGCTGGGCCGACCACAAGGACTTCATCTACCGCGAAGCCTGGATGTATGACCTGCGCATCTGGCTCTTCGAACTTGCAGGGGAATTGATTGAAGAATCTGAAGGAGAATGATGGAAAGGCTGTTGTTGAAAGGAGTCCTGCTTGACGGCAGGACGAGGAATATCCTTATCGAGGATAAGCGCTTCAAAGATCTGGATGCTCCAGTGGAAGTGGCTGAAGCCAAGATACTTGACGCCTCCGGAACGGCCATTCTCCCCGCTCTTTACAACACCCACACTCATGCGGCCATGACGCTGCTGCGCGGCTATGCCGATGACATGCCGCTCATGAAATGGCTGCAGGAATACATCTGGCCTTTCGAGGAGAAGCTTACCCCCGAGGATGTACGGCACGGAAGCGAAATAGCCATAAAGGAGATGGTCCAGAGCGGTACGGTCTTCTTCAACGACATGTATTTCGACGTGGAAGAGACCATCGACGCCGTGGACCGCACCGGT
>JAFYZE010000265.1 GCA_017548805.1 Bacteroidales bacterium | reverse complement strand
GTTTTTGCAGTCGATTCCGAAAGATTTTTGAAAATTTTAGTACCTTGTATTGCAAAGTATTCAAAAGTTTTTATATCTTTGCATCGAAAAATACTTTTGGAAAATGAAAAAGACAGTCAATGCCGGTATCGGCGGAAGGAATTTTACCCTCGATGAGGACGCTTACAGCCGCCTGGAAGGGTATCTCAAACTGTTCAGGTCACAGCTCAAGGACGTGCCTGTCGAAGAGGTCATGGACGATCTCGAGTCACGCATTGCCGAGCTTTTCACTGAAAAAGTCGGCTCCGGCTCCCGCGTTGTGGACATCAATCTCGTGAACGACGTCATAGCCCAGCTCGGCATGCCGGATGGCAGCGAAATGCCGGGCGGCACCGGGGCGGGCGCGTCGAAGAGCGCTGCGGCCGCGCCGCACAAGCTCTTCCGCGACCCCGACAACGCCCGCATCGCCGGAGTCTGCTCCGGCCTCGCCCAATATTTCGACGTCGACATCACGCTGGTGCGCGTCGTGATGCTGGTCGCCCTGTTCGCGGGCTCCGCCGGCTTCTGGATCTACCTGATCCTCTGGATCGTGGTCCCGAAGGCCGAGACCCCCGCACAGCAGTGCGAAATGCGCGGCATATCCCCCACCGCGGAGAACCTTGCCAGATTCACCCTTAAAAACAAAAAGTGATGGAAAGCAATGCAGACAACGTACGCGCCCAGATGCGGAAAGGTATGCTGGAATATTGCATCCTTTGCATCCTTGCCAAGCGCGAAGCCTATGCCTCGGCCATCATCGAGGAACTGAAGGCCGCGAACCTGATCGTGGTCGAGGGGACGCTCTATCCCCTGCTGATACGGCAGAAGAACCAGGGCCTGCTCACTTACCGCTGGGAGGAGTCCACGCAGGGCCCTCCGCGCAAATACTACTGCATCACCGACAAGGGACGCGAACAACTGAAAGATATGGACAGTGCCTGGCAGGACATGGTCAAGGCCATTGAAACACTCAGAGGATGAAACAGATAGAAAAAGTCAGCATAGGGGGATACGCATTCGCCCTCGAAAAAGAGGCCGCACAGGCCGTTGCCGCCTACCTCAAGGAGATGGAGGCATATTATCCCAACCCCGAGATCGTCGAGGGTATCGAAGAGAGGATGGCAGAGCTCCTGCTCGAGAGGATTCCGACGGACGGAGTCGTCACGCTGTCCTCGGTACAGCAGATAATGAACATTCTCGGCAGGCCGGAGAAGATCGAAGAAGAAGAGCCGGAGCGCACCGCGCCGGAGGAGAAGCCCAGGAAAAAGCTCTACCGCGACCTGGAGAACGCCCGCGTAGCCGGTGTCTGCGGCGGTCTGGCGAGCTATTTCGGAGTTGACCCGGCTATTTTCAGGATCATATTCCTTGTGTTTTCCCTTCTCGGATTCTTCGGGGGAATAGACCATTGGACTCCATTTTTCTCCGTATCCATTTCTTTCCCCGCCCTGTACCTGATCCTTTGGATCTGCATGCCGGCGGCCCGTACCGCCAGGCAGCGCTGGGAGCAGAAAGGCGAGGACGGTACGGCCGAGAGCATCCGCCGCTCCATCGAGAGCGGCGCGGCCGAGCTCGGCGCAGCCGCCGACCGCCTCGGCCACTCCTACGAATGGGCAGGTATCGGCCGCGCCATGGAGCTGGTGATCGGCATCATCCTTCTTATCGTTTCGGTGTCCGGACTATTTACCTGCGGACTGGGATTGTTCGGCTGGGAATGGCTGGGATTCAAGACTACGGTGGACAGGCTGATCGAGGAAGTTTCATATAACCTTCCTCAGTTCACGACCATCATAGAGACCCCCTGGGTCATGTACCTTGCGCTTGTGGTCTGCGTCCTCCCCTTCCTCGGCATGCTCTACGGCAGCATCATGCTGATATTCCATTTCAAATCCCCGTCCTGGCACCCGGGACTCGTGATCTTCGTCCTATGGCTCATCGCCGTAGTGGCACTGGCGATCCTGGTCATCGCCTGCGGCTTCTCCGCCGACCAGCAACACATCATTGTAACGAACCAAAGATTCCTCTCATTATGAAAAAAGAATCCTGGCTCAGCGTGCTGACGACGCTGCTTCTCGTACTGATTGCCCTGTAAACTAGTCCTCTTCGGGCCAGCCGGGAGAACGGAGCGGGAGTTCGACGCCTTCGGGCGTCACGAGGACCGTGCCGGCTTCCGGCTGCGCTAGGTGACCGATGATGTCGAAGGTCTGGAACTCGCGGCGGAACTTCTCCAAGGAAAGGATGGGGACTGCAAACAGCAGCCGGTAATCGTCGCCGCCGTTCATGGCCGCAGAGAAGGGATCGATGCCCGTTTCCTTGCCCAGCTGGAATGAATTGCCCTCGAAGGGAATCTTGTCTGCATAGACTTTGGCGCCGAGGCCGGTGTCGCGGGAGAGCCTCTTGACGGCGTCCGCAAGGCCGCGCGTAACGAAACATCCGGCCGAGGGGACTATCTCTGCAGCCTCGAGCTGCGCGACCGTGCCGGCGCCGAGCTCGGGCTTGAGATACGCTGCCACGAGCATGCGGTACTGCGAGAGGGCTTTCTCGCGCTCGGCGTGGTCGGCTTCGCCGGCGTCGAAGCGGCGGCGTTCGCGCTCCAGCGCCTGCATGCCCAGGAAAGCAGCGCCGAGCGCTCCGCTGACGCAGAGCAGGTCCTTGGACTTGGGCGCGGGGCGCCTCTTAGCTGTCAGCAGCGCTGTCTCGCCTACGGCGGAGACGCTGATGCACAGCCCGTTGCGCGACGGCGCCAGGTCGAGGTCAACCTGCTTGTAGCCATGCTCCTTTGCCGCCGTGACCATCCCATCCCATAGCTCGCGCACCTGCGCGAAGTCCAGTTTGGCGGACACGCCCAGCCGGACGCTCAGCGCAGCCGGATGCGACATCTGCGCGTAAAGCTCGCCAGTAACACCGACCACGGCCTTGTAGCCCAGATGCTTGAGGGGGAAATACACGAGGTCGAAATCTATACCCTCGAGCATAACCTTGGAGGCGTATGCTATGTATTCGCGGCCGGCGGCCTCGAAGCGGGCCTGCCCGAAAGCTTCGAACGGAGTACCTTCGTAAAGTGCCTTCAAGGCCTCCACCCTGCCAAGATCCGAAAAGTCCTTTCCTTCCATGGGATACGATGAGTTAAATCTCTGCAAAATTAGGTTTTTTCTGTATATTTGTCAAAACCACCCATTATGAAAAACCTGTTGACCCTCACTTTGGCCCTCTTCCTGGGCCTCGCAGCCGGCTCCGCCGAAGAGTATCATGTCGCCAAGGGCGGCTCTGACCTGAACCCCGGCACACAAGCCGCTCCGTTCCTCACTATATCCAAGGCCGCGTCCGTAGCACGCGCCGGAGACGTCGTCACCGTACATGCCGGCACCTACCGCGAATGGGTCAATCCCCGCAATTCAGGCTCCGACAAATATGCCCGCATCACGTACCAGGCTGCAGAAGGCGAAGAGGTCTGGATCAAGGGCTCCGATCAGATAACCACCTGGACCCGCGAGAAGAAATCCGACGTCTGGAAAGTCGTCCTGCCCAACAGCTATTTCGGCGACTTCAATCCTTATACGGAGATCCTCGCCGGCGACTGGGTATACTACACCCAGCCTTATGTCTGCCTCGGAGAGGTTTACCTGAACGGGAAGGCCCTGTGGCAGATCGGGACCCTCGAGGGCGTTAAGGATACCTCCGAACACCTCTGCTGGTATGTGGAAGTCGATGACAGCCAGACCGTCATTTACGCCAATTTCGGCGGAGCCGACCCCAACAAAGAGCTCGCCGAGATCAATGTCCGCCCGGCGGTCTTCTATCCCAAGCTTTCCGGTGTCAATTTCATCACCGTCAGGGGTTTCCATCTGAGCCAGGCCGCCACGCAGTGGGCTCCTCCCACCGCCTATCAGGAAGGCCTGATAGGACCGCACTGGAGCAAGGGATGGATCATCGAGGACAATGAGATAAGCCACTCCAAATGCGTCGGCGTCAGCCTCGGCAAGGACCGCGCCTCCGGCCACAACCGCTGGACCACCGAGCGCGAGCTCATCGGATTCAACCGCGAGCTCGAGTCCATCTTCAAGGCCTACAACATGGGCTGGAACAAGGAGAACATCGGCTCGCACGTCATACGCCGCAACGAGATCCGCGACTGCGGCCAGGCCGGCGTCGTCGGACACCTCGGCGGCGTCTTCTCCACCATTGAGGACAACTACATCCACGACATCAACTACAATGTCCAGTTCGGCGGAGCCGAAGTGGGTTGCATCAAGCTCCACGCCGCCATCGACGTGCTGGTCAAGGACAATGTCCTCGACAACGGCGTCCGCGGCATGTGGCTTGACTGGCAGGCCATCGGCACCCGCGTGACGGGCAACACCTTCGCGCACAACACCACCTGCGACCTGATGATAGAGGTCAGCCACGGCCCCTGCCTGGTGGACAACAACATCATGCTCTCCCCCATCGCATTCCTCGACATGGCCCAGGGAACGGCTTTCGTCCACAACATCATATGCGGTGAAGTCACCTTCAGGCCCGTGCCCAACCGCTATACTCCGTACCATGCTCCGCATTCCACCGACGTCGTCGGCGTGATGAATTTCCCCGGAGGGGATGACAGGTTCTACAACAATGTATTCTATGGAGCAAAGGCCGGGCTAAGCGTCTACGACGAGCGCCCGCCGTATTATCCCGGAATATTCCGCGACATGAACACCGTCACCGTGCGTGACGAGATGCCGGAGCCTTTCGCGAGCAAGCTCCGCAACGGCTCCGTCCCTGCCGGCAGCAACCAGGGCGACAATTTCTGGCTGCCGATGCATGTGGCGGGCAACGTCTATTACAACGGCGTGCCGGGTTACAAGTTTGAGAAAGGAGCCGCCACGGGCGGCAATGTCCCGATGCCCGAGATGATCTACAAAGAGGACGGCATCTACCTGAATTTCACCCTTGACGGGGCCTGGAACAGGGCTTCCACCCAGTCCGTCGATACGGAAATGCTCGAAAAGGCATACTACACCGACAGCTACTACGAGAACCGCGACGAGACCCCGCTGCGCATCGACCACGACTTCGCCGGCGCGCAACGCAACTTCGCGGCCCCGAAGCCCGGCCCGTTCGAGAACGCCTCCGTCGGGAACAATGAGATAAAGATCTGGAAATTCTGATGCAGAAAAACAAATCCAAAGCGCGACGCATCCTGTCCGCAGTGCTCAGGATCTGCGGAGTGGCGATGCTCGTCGCTACGGTGTTCGCATTCGGCCCCCTGGTAAGGGGGGCTTTGTCCGTCAAGCAGTTGGACGACGGACTGTATTACATGGACTTCAGGGGCAATGACGGCTTCGAGGGCCTGATGAAAGCCGGCGGCGGGCGCAATGCGGCTGAGATCAGCAGGTACGTCGTGCGCTTCCTCTCGAAGGGCTTCTCCAAGGCGCCCGCCGCCGACCCGGCCGCTGAGCCTTACGGCTGCGCGGCCTTCACCGTCCGCACACCGGAAGACCGTTTCATGATGGGACGCAATTTCGATTTCGCCGACGCTTCAGCCCTCATCCTTCACACCCGTCCCCGCAAGGGCTACGAATCCATCGCCACTTTCAACCTGAAGTTCTTCGGTTTCGGAGACGACTGGAAGCCCGACACTTTCGGGCACAAGTACGTCGCCCTGACATGTCTGTTCTTCGCTCTGGACGGCATCAATGAGAAGGGGCTCGCCATCGCTGACCTGATGGCCGGAGACGATGTCCAGACCGACCAGGACAGCGGAAAGCCCGACCTTACCACCACTTCAGCCCTTCGCTATGTCCTCAACCGCGCGGCTACGGTCGATGAAGCCATAGCACTCCTGGAAAGCATCGACATGCACTCGGACATCGGTGCAGCGCACCATTACGCCATTTCCGACGCCTCGGGTCGCTCTGTAGTGGCGGAGTATATCGACGGAGAGCTGATAGTGACCGATACTCCCATCGTCACGAACCACTACCTCTCGGACGCCAAGTACCTCGTCGGCCTCCATCCCGAAGACCACCGGTATGACATCCTCGAGGACCGCTATGTGGAAAATTTCGGAGTCTTCGACGAAAACGACCTGTGTGAAGCCATGCAGACGGTTTCCCAGGCCCCGTCTTCAGGCTTCGGCGGGACCCAGTGGACGATGTTGATGGACCTTGAAGGAGGCTCCGTCACCTACTATCTGCGGCGCAACTTCGACAAGCCGTACCGCTTCCAGCTAGGAAAGAGGAAAGCTATTTGCGATTGACGGTATAGGAGATGCCGAGGTTGCGGAGGCCATAGATGAGGTCGTTGGTCACGGCCACCTGGAACTTGCGGGACTTGAACTCGACATTGTACTTGGTCTTTGGGTCGTGGAGGTACATGCCCAACTCTACTGAACCCTTGTTAGCCTTCAGCAGCTTCACGAGGTCCCTGCGCAGGGATTCGTTGAGCTGGTCGGTAGTCAGGTTGATGGCAAAGGACTTGAGCATGGAGTCCGTGACATTACCTAACAAACTGACCTTCTTGACCTTGAACCCGTAAGGGGCGGTCTTGCCCTGGGCCCTTTCCTCCGGCTTCAAGTAATACTTTTCCTTTATGTCTCCTTCGACGAATACCTCTGAATGAAGGCCCAGCAGGGGCAGCCACGCCTCGCAGTCCTTGCCGAACAGGGCAAGTTCGAACGATCCTCCGAAGTCCTCTATCGTGGCACGGAGTGAAGGCGAGCCGTTACGCGTGACGCTCCTCTTGACATCCGTGATGAAGCCGGCGAAACTGACGGTGGCATTCTTGTGTCCCTGCTCACACTCCTCGATCTTGGCCTGTACATCACCGACGCTGCAGGTCGTGAAATTCTCGATCTCGAAGGCGTAGCGGTCAAGAGGATGCGCGGAGATGTACATGGTGACAAGCTCCTTCTCCTGCTGGAGCAGGGCCAGGATATCCTCCTCCGCGGGAGGGGCGGGCATCGCGGGGCGCTTGGGCTTCATCTCCTCAGCATCGCCGAAAAGCGAGAACGCGCTGTCCACGGTGTCATTGCGATAGTTGTCCGCATAGCGGGCGAGCTCGTCGATAAAGAGGTCTCCGCTCGCGCCGGGCAGGAAGAACTGCGTGCGCTTGCAGCCGAAGGAGTCGAAAGCGCCCGCATACACGAGCGACTCGAGCGAGCGGCGGTTGATGATGCCGCCCATGCGCTCCATGAAATCGTACACGTCTTCGAATAGACCGTTCTCCTCCCTCTCCTTGATGATCATGTCGACGATATTGGAGCCGAAGCCCTTGATGCCTCCGAGGCCGAAGCGGATGGCGCCGGCCTTGTTGACGGTGAAGTGCGCTGAGCTCTCGTTGACATCAGGATTCAACACCTGAAGCCTGTGGGCCTTGCAGTCCGCCATGATCTTCTTGATCTCATCACCCTTGGAGAGGTTGCAGGAGAGGTTGGCGGCCTGAAATTCGGCGGGATAGTGGCATTTGAGCCAGCCGGTCTGGTAGCTCACCCAGGCGTAGCATGTAGCGTGGGACTTGTTGAAAGCGTACTGGGCGAACTTCTCCCAGTCCTTCCATATCTTGTCGAGGGTCTTTTCGGGATGTCCGTTAGCCACGCCCTGTTTCATGAACTTGTCCTTGAGCTCCATCATCACGGCTATCTGCTTCTTGCCCATGGCCTTGCGGAGTTTGTCAGCCTCGCCCTTGGTGAAGGATGCGAGC
>JAFYZE010000264.1 GCA_017548805.1 Bacteroidales bacterium | reverse complement strand
TCGACGCGCGAGCTGAAGAAGGCCCTCCAGGAGTGCGTGGACGGCGAGAACAAGCGCAAGCCGCTCACGGATGACCAGCTGGTGGACGAGATGAACGCCAAGGGATACAAAGTCGCGCGCCGCACCATCGCCAAGTATCGCGACCAGCTGGGCATCCCCAAGGCGCGCCTCCGCAAGGAGCTGTAGATCCCTCAGCCCCTGTATATCATTTCATCGGCAAAGCTGTAGTAACTGTCGTCCGCAAAGACGACATGGTCCAGCAGTTCTATCGAAAACGGCTTCAGAGCTGCCCTGAGCGCCGCCGTCTGCCTTATGTCCTCAGAGCCGGGACGGGGATTGCCCGACGGATGGTTGTGGACGAGGACCAGGGCCTGGGCCTTGCGCTCCAGGGCGGATGCGACTATCCTCTTGCAGTCGATGATCGTGGCGTTGAGTCCTCCCGTGCTGACGCATTCCCTTGACAGGACATACTTTGCGGCATTGAGGTATATCACCCAGCATTCCTCCGTCTCCAGGCCTTTCAGCACTGGCTTCATCCTGACATATACCTGAGCCGGTGCTATGACCGGCACCTTCTCCAGCGTGGACTCCTCCGCCATGAAGCGGCGGCCGAGCTCCAGCGCGGCGATGACCGGCAGCACCTTGGTGCCGCCCAGGCCGCGCTGCGCGCGCAGCCGGTCCACCGGCATCCGCGACAGCTGCACAAGCGAGCCGCCGGCGAGCGCAAGCAGCCGCTGCGCGAGGTCGACAGCGCTCTCGCCGCGGGTGCCGCTGCGCAGCAGTATCGCCAGCAGCTCGCCCGTCGACAGGCTATCCGGCCCGCACGCCATCATCCTCTCCCGGGGCCTCTCCCCCTCTGACAGTTCCTTAATCTTCATTTTCCTTTTTTCTCGGCTGAATGGTATACAAAGGAAGGCAAAAACAACAAGGGAGACGTTCAAAAAGATACTTTTCCGAGGGGTAGGAGAAGAATTGATATGGAACGCGATATTTTTGTTGAAACCATTGTGGAAAAAATTGGAAAATGGTGGAACAAAATGGAAAACTTTTTCTTACCTTTGTGGCAATCGCGTGAAACTAGTTACAGAAATCATGGTCACATTCATCGGGAACTATACATCCAAGCTTGACGACAAGGGGCGGCTCGTCTTCCCCGCGCCGTTGAAAGGCATGATGCCCGATGGAAGTGACATGCGTTTCGTCATCAAGAAGGACATCTTCGCAGACTGTCTCGAAATGTACACTTTCGAGGAGTGGGAGAGGCAGTCGGCCGAAGTCAAGTCCAGACTGAATTTCTTCAACGAGGAGCACGCGAGGTTCTGGAGAGCCTATATGCGTGACCGCGACGTTGTGGAGCCGGATGCCAAATTCGGGCGCATATCGATCTCGAAGGAACTTCTGGATCGTATAGGTGCAACCAGGGAAGTGGTTTTTTCCGGCAATGATTACAAGATCGAGATCTGGGCCAAGGAGAAATACGAGGCCTCCAGGATATCGAACGACGAATTCGTAGCCATAGCCGGAAGACTGCCCGAATCGCGGTAGGAGGCTGAGGCTATGTCTGAATACCACGTCCCCGTACTTCTCAAGGAGAGCGTCGACGCTCTGGTCACCAATACTTCAGGAATCTACATAGACGCCACTTACGGCGGAGGCGGACACTCCGCGGAGATCCTTTCGAGGCTTTCCCCGGAGGGAAGGCTCATTGCCTTCGACCGCGACAGCGATGCACTGGCAGGAGGGGTGGACGACCCGCGTCTCACCCTGATCCACAATAATTTCCGATTCGTCCACAATTTCGCACTCCTGGAGGCCCACAAGGCCGCACGCGATTTCCGGGAGTGCGGTGTGGACGGTATCCTCGCCGACCTGGGCGTATCCTCGCACCAGTTCGACACCGCGGAGAGGGGTTTCTCTTTCCGCTACGACGCCCCGCTGGACATGAGGATGAATACGCAGGCGGAACTCACAGCCGCCGACGTGCTCAACACCTATGAACAGGACGAGCTGGAACAGGTCTTCCGCCTGTACGGCGAAGTCGAGAACTCCCGCAGACTTGCCGCACTGGTGGTCGCTGCGCGGGAGAAGGAGGCAATCCGCACCACGGGCGACCTGGACGCGGCCATCAAGCCGCTGCTGCCGCCCTACGCGGAGCACAAGTACCTCGCCAAGGTCTACCAGGCACTGAGGATCGAGGTCAACCAGGAGATGCGCTCGCTCGGGAAATTCCTCGACGGCGCCGCGAAGAGCCTGAAGCCCGGAGGCAGGCTCGTAGTGATCACCTACCACTCCCTCGAGGACAGGATGGTGAAGAACTTCATCAAGTCCGGGAATGTCGGCGGCACCGTCGAGAAGGATGTCTACGGACGCACCGAGACCCCCCTGCGGGCGCTCGACCGGAAACCTATACTGCCGCAGGAGAGCGAGATAGCGGCCAACACGCGGGCCAGGAGCGCCAAGCTCCGCACCGCGGAGAAGCCTCTTCCCGCAGAAAAGGAAAGGAGAAACTGATATGGCGGAAGGAGAGAAATGGAAGATCCAGGATGTAGGACGGCTGTTGAAGGAGAGCTTCAAGGCCATCCTCCACGGGCAGTTCCTGCTCCGCCTGAACGTCGGAAGGTATTTCATCCATATCGTATATACCTTCTTCCTCTTCGCCATGCTGATCTGGTTCAGCCTCGGCGTCGATTCGACGCTGGCCAAGGTCGAGAAGAACCAGGCCGCCATAAAGGAGCTCGAGATCGAGCATGCCAACCTTGAGTTCGAGCTCAGGACGCTCAACCGCAGGGCAGCCCTTGAGGAAATGTTGAAGGAGGCCGGTTCCAAGGTGACCGAGCCCGAGAAACCCGCAACCGTATTGAAAAAGTAGAAGATGGCAGAAAACGGAAATAAAGGACAGAGGGACAGGATAGGAAAGGTCATGTATATATTCTACATCATCTTCCTTATCCTGGCCGTGATCCTCATAGGGCAGATCATCGGCGTGCAGACGGTGTTCAAGCCCGACCCTGCCATCGAGGCCGAGCTCACCCCGCCCGTC
>JAFYZE010000263.1 GCA_017548805.1 Bacteroidales bacterium | reverse complement strand
TTCTGGGCCGACCTGTGGTTCGGTTTCCTCAAGGTCCTTCCTCTCTTCGTCGTCTCATACGTGGTCGGCCTCGCCATCGAGTTCGCATCTGCGCAGATCCGCGGTGAGGAAGTGAACGAAGGATACCTCGTATCCGGATTCTTCATCCCGCTCATCGTCCCCGTGGACGTTCCTCTCTGGATGCTCGCGGTCGCCGTGGCTTTCGCCGTCATATTCGGCAAGGAAGTCTTCGGCGGCACCGGCATGAACATCTGGAACCCCGCCCTCCTCACCCGCGCATTCCTGTTCTTCTCCTATCCGAACAGCATGTCCGGATCCGAGACATGGATCGCACTGCGCAAGGGTGAGACCCTGGTCGACGGCGCAACCGGCGCCACTCCGCTCTCCTTCCTCGGAGACGGCATGGACGCCCTCGCCAACTCCGGAGCCCAGTACGGCACCGGTTTCTGGGACATGTTCATAGGCACCGTTCCCGGATCGGTCGGTGAGACCAGCGTCATCGCCATCCTGATCGGTGCGGCCATCCTCCTGTGGACCGGAGTCGCCAGCTGGAAGATCATGGCATCCTCAGTAGCGGGCGCCCTCTTCGTAGGCGGACTCGCCCAACTCTGCGGCGGCACTGACATCCCCTGCCTCTATCACCTCGTGATGGGCGGCTTCGCCTTCGGTACCGTCTTCATGGCCACCGACCCCGTCACCTCCGCCCAGACCGACTGCGGCAAGTGGATCTACGGATTCTTCATCGGAGCGGTCTGCGTCATCATCAGGCTGTTCAACCCCGGCTATGCCGAAGGCATGATGCTCGCCATCCTGCTCGGCAACACCTTCGCTCCGCTGATCGACTACTATGTCACCGACAGTCACATCGCACGGAAGAACAAAGTTGTCAAAGCCGCTTAAACGTATCGGGATATGAATACAAACAGCAACGTATATACAGTGATATACACTACAGTAGTGTGTGTCCTGGTGGCTGCGATCCTCGCCCTCGTATCGTCGTCCCTCAAGCCCAAGCAGGATGCCAACGAGAAGGCCGAGACCATCAGCCAGATCCTTACAGCGGCACAGTTCGGAGAGAAGTCCGAGTGGCAGGCCAAGGGCAATGCCGCCGTGCTTGACTTCTACAAGCAGAATGTCGCCGAGGCCGTCCTCATCGACGCCTCCGGCAACAAGGTTGGCGACCTCGGCACCGCCGACGCCACCGTGTACGGCAAGTCCGAGCTCAAGGCCCAGAACTACAACATCAAGGACGGAAGCGGCGCGAGCCTTCCCGTCTACATCTTCAAGAACGGAGTTTCCGTCATCCCGGTATACGGAGCGGGCCTCTGGGGACCGGTCTGGGGCTATCTCGCCCTCAATTCCGACCTCAAGACCATCGCCGGAGCGTACTTCGACCATGAAAGCGAGACTCCCGGTCTCGGTGGAAAGATCAAGGACGATCCTTCGTTCCGCGCCCAGTTCAAGGGCAAGTCGATAGACTTCAACGATCCCAAGGCCGCCTTCAGCATCGTGAAGGGAGGCGCTCCCGCCGGCAAGGCCAACGCCATCGACGCCATCTCCGGCGCCACGATGACCTCCAAGGGACTCGACGAGGCCATCAACGTTTGGATCGAGGCCTACAAGGCTTACCTGACCAAGAACAACCCTGAAGAATAGGAGGAACAGTTATGAATGCGAAATTGAAAGAAACCATCTTGAATCCCATTCTGAAGGGCAACCCCATCACCGTCCTCGTCCTCGGTATCTGCTCTTCGCTGGCAGTCACCGTCGAGCTCAAGGGCGCCCTTGTGATGGCCCTCTCGGTAATCGTCGTCTGCGGCATGTCGAGCCTCATCTGCTCCCTGCTCCGCAAGACCATCCCCAACCGCGTGCGCATCATCATCCAGCTGGTGGTCGTGGCCATGATGGTCATCCTCGTGGACCAGGTGCTCAAGTCCTTCGAAGGCACTTATCCGCTTGACAAGCAGCTCTCGGTCTACATCGGCCTCATCATCACCAACTGTATCGTGATGGGACGCATCGAGGCCTTCGCCCTCGGCAACAAGCCCATCCCCTCGCTCCTTGACGGTATCGCCAACGGCGTGGGCTACGGCCTCATCCTCATCATCGTTGCATTCTTCCGCGAGCTCTTCGGCTCCGGCACCCTCTTCGGCCTGCCGGTGCTCTCGGCCCTCGGCTATACCAACAACGGCCTCATGATCCTGCCTCCGATGGCCCTCATACTCATCGGCTGCATCATCTGGGTCCAGCGTTCGATCCAGAAGGATCTCCAGGAAAACTAACTAACACGTATCGGCTATGGAGTATATCAACCTATTCGTAAAGTCAATCTTCGTTGACAATATGATCTTTGCATACTTCCTCGGTATGTGTTCATACCTGGCGGTATCAAAGAACGTCAAGACGGCCAACGGTCTCGGCATCGCCGTGATCGCCATGCTGCTCATCACGCTTCCCCTGAACTGGCTCCTCAACAAGTTCGTCCTTACCCCGGGCGCCCTTTCCTGGCTCGGTGACAGCTTCGCGAACGTGGACCTGAGCTTCCTCAGCTTCATCCTGTTCATCGCCGTCATCGCCGCCTTCACCCAGGTGGTGGAGATGGTCGTGGAGAAGTTCCTTCCCGCACTCTATTCCTCGCTCGGCATCTACC
>JAFYZE010000262.1 GCA_017548805.1 Bacteroidales bacterium | reverse complement strand
AGATGTATGCTGACTGCGACGCAGACACCCTGCTCGTCAAGGCCATCCCGGCCGGCCCGACCTGTCACTGCGGGACGACTGCCTGCTTCGACACTCCCGAGAGTGAAGGCTTCGTCCGCAAGCTCATGCAGGTGGTGAAAGGCCGCCACGAGGAGATGCCGGACGGCTCATATACGACGAAGCTCTTCATCCAGGGGGTGAAGGGCATTGCGAAAAAGGTCGGTGAGGAATCGGCCGAGGCCGTGATCGAAGCGGTGAGCGGCAAGCGCGACCGCTTCGTCTACGAGGCCTCGGACCTCGTTTATCATTTCCTCGTCCTGATGGAGGAGATGGGAGTAAGCATCGAAGACCTGGAGGAGGAACTCTCCTACCGCCACAGGTAAATCCCTGATACTATTTGTGATCGGCCTCGAAGGCCGCCATGCGCTCGTCGAGGACGCTGTACAGTTCCTCGCGCATGCGGCTCACGCAGGCCCTCACGCCATACTTGAGACTGCCTGTCGTCGAAAGGCAGATACTGCTGACACCATAGTACATGAGCTCCAGGAGCAGCTGCTCTCCGGTCATGTCGCCGTATCCCAGAGTGAAGAAGAATCCGTCTCCGACCTTCTGGTCCACGTCGCGGTCATAAACGATATGGAAGCCGTGACGGCAGAAGATTTCCTTCATCCTGGCAGCCCTGCGCTCGTATTCGCGGGTATCTTCCACGAAGTCTATCACACCGTCGCATGACAGGTTAAGCATCTCTGCATAAGCGTATTGCGTAGTGGCCGTGCAGCCGCTGGTAATCATGTAGAGTATGGAAGCGGTGAGCGTCACGCCGAACACTCCGGCGTCGTGATAGCGCGCTGCCAGAGCCGGATATTTCTTGTCGTACAGCTTGTCGCCGATGCAGCAGAGCGCTATGCGCTGGCCGGCGTAGCTGAAGATTTTCGACGCCGAAAGCATCAGGATGTAGTTGTCGGTATAGCGTGCGACTGTCGGCACATAGGGAGCCTCGAAAGGATGGCTGAGGTCGCGGCGGTAGTCCATGCAGAAATACGCAAGGTCTTCCATCACTACCACGTCATACTTGGTGGCGAGACGGCCGACGGCGGCCAGCTCACCCTCGTCCAGGCAAATCCAGGCGGGGTTGTTGGGGTTGGAGTAGACGATCGCGGCGATGTCGCCTGCGGCAAGCTCGGACTCGAGCTTCGCCTCCAGGGCCTCCGCGCCGCGGTACGGGTAGATGTCGAACTCCTTCCACTGGATACCGAGCACGCGCAGCTGTGATTTCTGGATAGGGAAACCCGGATCGATGAAAAGGACCTTGTCCTTGCCGGGGATACGCTGCGTCACGGCTATGAACGAGCCGAAGGAGGCAGCTACGGAGCCCGTGGTGGGCACGCAGCCACGCGGGTCGATATCGATGTCAATGAAAGCCTTCACGAAGCGTGAAGCGGCTTTCTTGAGCTCAGCCACTCCGGCTGCGGCCGGGTACTGCGAGCCGATGCCGCTGTCGAGAGCCTTCTTCTCAGCCTCGACACCGTACTTGTTGATCGGCAGGCCGGGCGATCCCTGGTCCATGCGGATGAACGGGATACCGGTCTTGTTCTCCAGGTACTGGGCCACCAGCAGGACTTCGCCGATGGTGGCGGTGGAGAGGTTGGCCACGCTCTGCGCCCGGCAGGCTTCAGCCACGAGTTCTTCGCTGAATATCTTCATCGTCAAGCTTTTCTGATATAATCAGCGACCCAGTCGCCCACCTCGGACGTGCTGCGTGCGGGTACTCCCTCGCCCGCAAGGTCCTCGGTGACATATTTCGCGTCGATGGATGCGGCCACGGCCTCGCGGATGGCCTTGCCCTCCGCCATCAGGCCGAAGGCATACTCGAACATCATCGCCGCGGAAAGGATGGTTGCAAGCGGATTGGCGATGTTCTTGCCCGCCGCCTGGGGATAAGAACCATGGATGGGCTCGTAGACACCGGTGTGCTCCCCTATCGATGCCGAAGCCAGAAGGCCCATCGATCCGGAGATGACGCTGGCCTCGTCGGTCAGGATGTCTCCGAAGGTGTTCTCGGTGACGATGACGTCGAAGAATTTCGGGCAGCGGATGAGCTGCATGGCCGCGTTGTCTACATACATGTAATCCACCTTAACCTCCGGCCAGGAAGGCTCCATCTCCTGTGCGACCTGGCGCCACAGGCGAGAGGACTCCAGGACGTTGGCCTTGTCCACGACCGTCAGGTGACGGCGGCGGCGCATGGCATACTCGAAAGCAAGCTTGAGTATGCGCTCGATCTCGTAGCGGTGGTAGATGTTGGTGTCGTATGCGGTGTCACCATTGTCCATGCGGCCCTTCTCGCCGAAATACATGCCGCCGGTCAATTCCCTGATACAGAGGAAGTCCGCGCCGTCCACGAGCTCCTCCTTGAGGGGGCTCTTGTGGACCAGCGGCGCGAAGGTCTCGACCGGGCGGAGGTTGGCATAGAGGCCAAGCTGCTTGCGCATGGCCAGAAGGCCCTGCTCCGGCCGCACCTTGGCGGTGGGATCGTTGTCGTACTTCGGATCGCCGACGGCTCCGAAGAGCACGGCGTCGCTCTCCAGGCAGATCCTGTGAGTCTCCTCCGGATAGGCCGATCCGTATTCGTCTATCGCGCAGGCGCCGGCCTTGGCGAACTTGTATTCCACTTCGTGTCCGAAACGGGCGCAGATGGCGTCCACGGCCTTCTTGGCCTGGTTCACCACTTCCGGTCCGATGCCGTCTCCCGGCAGTTCAGCAATCTTGAGTTTCATTATTTCAGTGTCGTTAAATCCAGATTTTCAATGATGTTGAGCATCTTGACCGTGGCCTTGATGGCGGCTTCGGTCTGGTCGGAATCGATGCCGCGGGTCTTGAACTCGTGACCGTCCATGTCCCAGACGATGGTGGTCGCGACGAGGGCGTCGGTCTTTCCTCCCGGAGGGATGGTCACCTGATAGTCCGCAAGCACGGGATGCTTCTTGCCCAGACGGTCGTAGATCT
>JAFYZE010000261.1 GCA_017548805.1 Bacteroidales bacterium | reverse complement strand
ACGACTACCCTGCCCTTGCCGAAAGCCTCGTCGAGCAGCATGCTGGCCAGCGCCGCGCGGGCCTCTTCGAGGTCCTGCGCGATGACCACGCCCTTGCCCGCGGCCAGTCCGTCGTACTTCAGGACGGCCGGGAACGGACGCTCCGACACATAGGCCAGCGCCTCGTCATAAGACGAGAAACAGCGATATGCTGCCGTCGGGATGCCGTACTTGAGCATAACCTTCTTGGCGAACTCCTTGGAACTCTCGATGCGCGTCGCGGCGCGCGTGTGGCCGAATACCGCGAGGCCCGCCTCGCGGAACGCGTCCACCAGGCCCGCCGCCAGCGACGACTCCGGCCCGACGACCGTCAGGTCGATGCCATTTGCCAACGCAAAAGCCTTAAGTCCCTCGACATCAGTGTCTTTAAGCGGGACATTCTCCGCCTGGAGACCGATGCCGGCGTTGCCGGGCGCGCAATATATCTTCGCCACCTGGGGCGAACGGCTGAGAGCGTCGACGATCGCATGCTCGCGGCCGCCGGAACCCACGACGAGTACTTTCCTGTCTGCCATATGATCAATGTTTGAAGTGTCTCACACCGGTGAAGAGCATGGTGATGCCCAGCTCGTCGGCCTTGGCGATAGCGTCCGCGTCACGGATGCTGCCACCGGGCTGCACGATGGCGGTCACGCCATACTGCGCGGCCAGCGCGACGGTGTCGTCGAACGGCAGGAAGCCGTCGGAAGCCAGCACGAGGCCGTCGGTGAAACCGGCCGCCTGGGCCTGCTTCAGGGCGATCTCGGCAGAGCCGACACGGTTGGTCTGGCCGGCGCCGATACCGATGGTATGTCCGTCACGCACCACCGCGATGGCGTTGGACTTGACATGCTTGACTATCTTCCAGCCGAATTCCAGGTCTGCCATGAGAGCATCCGAAGGCTTGACCTTGGTCACGCACATCTCGGACGTGACAGTCTCAACGGCGGTGTCCAAGTGCTGGGCAAGCAGGCCGCCGGCCACTCCTACATACTGCATGACGGGCTTGTCGGAAGGAGTCATGTCCACTTCCATAACGCGAAGGTTCTTCTTCGAAGCGAGGATCTCCAGCGCCTCGGGAGTATACGACGGGGCTATCACGATCTCGAGGAAGATGGGCTTGACGGCCGCGGCGAGCTCGGCGGTGAACTCGCGGTTCACACCGACTATGCCGCCGTAGATGCTGACCTTGTCAGCCTCGTAGGCGGCCTGCCATGCCTCCATGATATCCTTTCCTACAGCAGCTCCGCAAGGATTCATGTGCTTGAGTGCCACGCAGAAAGGCTCGCTGAAATCACGCAGCACTGAAAGTGCGGCATTGGCATCCTGGATGTTGTTGTACGAGAGTTCCTTACCCTGGATCTGGCGGGCGAAAGGAAGCGCGAAGGACGACTTCTCCCCTTCCGCATAGAACTTCGCGCTCTGGTGGGGGTTCTCGCCGTAACGGAGCTCCTGCTTGAGATCGTATTCAAGGAAAAGCTTCTCGTTCAATCCCGCCTGCTTCCTCATATAGGTGGCGATGCAGCAGTCGTACTCGGCAGTATGGGTATATGCCTTGGCGGAGAGCTTAAGGCGGGTCTCCGGAGTGGTGTTACCCTTCTCACGTATTTCTGCAAGTACGGTATCGTAATCGTTTGGATCACAGACGATGGACACGTCCCTCCAGTTCTTTGCGGCACTGCGTACCATGGACGGTCCGCCTATGTCGATGTTCTCGATCGCATCCTCGAGGGTGACACCCTCCTTGGCGATGGTCTGGCGGAAAGGATAAAGGTTCACGCAGACCAGTTCAATCGTATCGATGCCATTCTCCTTCAGGGTCTCCATGTGCTCCGGCACATCGCGGCGGGCAAGGATGCCGCCGTGAACCTTCGGATGGAGGGTCTTGACACGGCCGTCGCAGATCTCCGGGAATCCGGTGACCTCACTGATGCCGATGGTCTTCACGCCCTTGCTCTCCAGGAGTTTCTGGGTACCGCCCGTGGCTATGATCTCCCAACCAAGGTCCACGAGTCCCTGTACGAACCCGACGAGTCCAGTCTTGTCACTAACACTAACTAACGCTCTCATTATTTGTCTTTTATAAGTTTGTTTATGGTTTCTATATACAATGCATGCTCGATCTTCTGCCCGATGCGGTGGACCTCCTCCGGATCGTTGCCGTCATACTCGAAAGCCCTCTGGGCTATGATCTTTCCGCCGTCAAGCACGGCATCCACGTAATGGATGGTGATGCCGTACACCTTGACACCGTATGCGACGGCCTGCTCGACCGCATGGGCTCCGCGGAAGGCCGGGAGCAGCGACGGATGGATGTTGATGATGCGTCCGCCGTACGCTCCCAGAAGGACGTCGCCGACGATACGCATATACCCGGCAAGACAGACAAGGTCAATTCCCTTGCTGTCAAGGAGCTCCACGATCTCCTTCTCATAGGCGGCCTTTCCTCCGGCATAGGACTTCGGCGCGAATACGAAGGTCGGAACGCCGTAACGTTCCGCCTTGGTGATGACGGCCGCTCCGGGCACGTCACACACCATGACTTCCACACGTGCGTCAATCACGCCCTCGGCGCAAGCCTTGGCGATGGCTTCGAAATTGGTGCCCGTTCCGCTGGCAAAAACTGCTAACTTCTTCATTTCATTATGATTTCGACTCCGGGCTTGTCCGTGACACGGCCGATAACCGAAGCTTTTTCGCCATGCGACTCAAGGATGGCGATGGCCTTGTCCGCCTCGGACTCGTCGAGGACGGCCACCATACCGATACCCATGTTGAAGATATTGAACATCTCGCGGTGCGGAACACCGCCCCATTTCTCGAGCATACGGAAGATCGGAAGGATCTCCCAGCTGCCCTCGCGGACCTCGATGCCCTGCCCCTCGTGAAGCACGCGGGGAATGTTCTCGTCGAATCCTCCGCCGGTGATGTGGCAGATGCCGTGCACGTCGCACTGGCGGATCACGTCGAGCATCTGCTTGACATAGATCCTGGTGGGAGTGAGCAGAACGTCTCCGAGCAGGCGTCCTTCGAACGCCGGAATGGCGTCGAAATAGCTGAGACGCGCATCGGTGACGATCTTGCGGACAAGGCTGAAACCGTTGGAATGGACGCCGCTGGAGGCCACTCCGACGAGCACGTCGCCGACTTTCACCTTGCTTCCGTCGATGAGTTTAGACTTCTCGACCACGCCAGTGGTATAGCCTGCGATGTCATACTCGTCGTTCGTATACATGCCCGGCATCTCGGCGGTTTCGCCGCCCACAAGGGCGCAGCCCGCCTGGCGGCAGCCTTCGGCCACGCCGGCAACGATGGCCTCGACCTTCTCGGGGACATTGTGACCGAGGGCCACATAGTCGAGGAAGATAAGGGGCTCGGCGCCCTGAGCGAGCACGTCGTTGACGCACATCGCGACGGCGTCGATGCCGATGGTGTCATGCTTGTCCATCGCGAAGGCGATCTTGAGCTTGGTGCCGACTCCGTCGGTGCCGCTGACCAGCACCGGCTCCTTGATGCCAAGTGCCGAGAGGTCGAACATGCCGCCGAAAGATCCGATATTGCCCATCGAGCCGGTACGCGCGGTGGACGCTACATGCTGTTTGATCCTGCGGACTACTTCATATCCCGCTTCGAGGTTGACGCCCGCGTCTTCGTAAGTCTTTGCCATATAATAAGTTATTCTTTATTGTCTGATTCGTCGTAGAGAAGGGTCGGATACTGTCCGGTGAAGCATGCCTGGCATGGATCCGCGCAGCCGAATGCGGAAGCGCGGGTCGATTCGGGGCTGAGGTAGCCCAGCGAATCGGCGCCGATGGCGTCACGGGCCTCCTCAAGGGTCCTGTGCGAGCACAGGAGCTCTTCCGGCGTCGAAGTATCGACGCCATAATGGCAGGTGAAACGCATCATAGGGCTGGCGATACGCACGTGCACCTCCGTGGCCCCGGCCTCGCGCAGGAGGCGTACGATCTTCAGGGAGGTGGTGCCGCGGACGATGGAGTCGTCCACCAGGACGATACGCTTGCCTTTGACAATGCTGCGTACCGGCGAAAGCTTCATCTTGACTCCGAGCTCGCGCATGGACTGTACGGGCTCGATGAAGGTACGGCCGACATACTTGTGCTTGACAAGGCCCATTTCATAGGGAATACCGCTTTCCTCGGCGTAGCCCATCGCGGCGCTGAGGCTGGATTCCGGCACGCCGACCACGATATCGGCGTCGGCCGGGCACTCGCGGTACAGCCTGCGGCCCGCCTCCTTGCGGTAGGCGTGGACGTTGCAGCCGTCGATGTCGCTGTCGGGACGCGCGAAATAGATGTATTCCATGCCGCACATATGGTGGCGGAAGAAACGAGAATAAATGGTGCTGCGGACACCCTTTGAGTCAAGGCAGACTATCTCGCCCGGACGGACGTCGCGCATGAATGTCGCACCCATGATCTCGAAGGCGCAGGACTCGCTGCTGACCACGTAGCCGTCTCCAAGCTTGCCGAGACAGAGCGGCTTGATGCCGTACTTGTCGCGGCAGGCATAGATGCGGTTCTTGGTCATTATCACGAAAGTGAAGCCTCCCTCCATCATGTTTAGCGCATGGACGATGTTGCCGATGCGGTCCTCGTTGGCGTTCTTCTTGATCAGGTGAGCCAGCAGCTCGCTGTCCGTATCGGTCTGGAAAATGGTTCCGTGCTTCTCTAGATAATCCTTTATCAGCTTGGAATTCACCAGGTTGCCGTCACTCGCTACGGCGAAGTCGCCGGAACGGTGATGGAAGAAGACGGGCTGGACATTGTCCAGTCCTTCCTTGGAGGCGTTGGCATACTTGACGCTGCCGATTCCGAGGCTGCCCTTGAGCTTGGCGACCTCTCCGTTGGTGAAGATCTCATTCAGCAAGCCGAGTCCGCGGTAGCGGAAACTCTTGCCGTTCTCATCGAAAGTGGCGATGCCGCCGCCTTCCTGGCCCCTGTGCTGAAGGTTGTGCAGACCGTAATAAATCAATGTCGAGGCGTCCGGAACGCCATATACTGCAAGAACACCCATGCTACGACTCCTCCATGACTACTTTGTTCAACCTGTCCAGAACGGACCTATAAGATGCAACCACGTCGCTGAGGTCGAGGCGGAAGCGGTCCTTGTCGAGCCTGTTGCCGTCGGCCTCATCCCAAAGACGGCAGGTGTCGGGGCTGATCTCGTCCGAAATGATGATGTGTCCGTTGTCAGACGCGCGCCCGAACTCGATCTTTGCGTCCACGAGTTCAATCCCGGCCTTGTGGAAGAGCTCCTGGAGCAGGATGTTGACATTGCGGGCCACGCCGAACATGTGGTCGAGCTCGTCATAGGAGACCAGCCCGAGCGCCACGGCGTGGTGCTCGTTGATGAGCGGATCGCCCAGTTCGTCATTGTTGTAACGAAGGTCCACGATGGTGTTCGGCTGCTTGAAACCGTCCTGTATGCCAAGCCTGGTGGCAAGCGAACCGCACACGCGGTTGCGGACGATCACCTCGAGGGGAATGATCTCGATCTTGCGGCAGAGCTGCTCGTTCTCACTTACAGTCTCGATGTAATGGGTCTCGACACCGTTCCTGTTGAGATAGCCCAGCAGGAGTGCGGAGATCTGGTTGTCCAGGGCGCCTTTGCCGAGGAAACGCGCCCTTTTGATGCTGTTGTAGGCAAGGGTCACGTCCTTGTATCGGAAAATGACCTTATCGGGATCGTCGGTCGCGAAGACCTGTTTCTCGTTGCCGTTGAAAATCAGTTCGTTTTTCTTCATGTATCTATTTGTTTCTGAAATAGTTCACTGCATTCTCGAAGAGAGGCTGCCGGCAATTGCCGGCGATATTCCTGAACAGGTTGTCCTCGTAGCGCTCGGAATGGCCCATCTTGCCGAGGATGTGGCCGTCGGGGCTGAGGATGCCCTCGATGTCATAATGCGAGCCGTTAGGGTTGTCGACATAACGGAAGGCCACCTGCCCGTTGGCAAAGAGCGCGCGGGCGAGCTCCTCGCTGACGACGAACTTGCCCTCTCCATGGCTGAAAGCGATGGAGTGGCGGTCTCCCTTGGAAAGGCCTGCAAGCCAGGGGGAATTGACCGAAGCCACCTCCGTGGTAGCCATCAGCGAGATGTGGCGGTTTATGTCGTTGCGGAAGAGCGTAGGCGAGTCCGGAGTGACGCAGCCGAGCTTGCCGTAAGGCAGCAGGCCGCTCTTGACCAAAGCCTGGAAACCGTTGCATATGCCGAGGATGAGGCCGCCGCGCGCCTGCAGGGCGGCTATGGCGGCGCCGACCTTTGCATTGCCGATGACGTCGGCTATGAACTTGCCGCTGCCGTCAGGTTCGTCTCCCGAGGAGAATCCGCCGCAGAAGGCCAGGATGTGGCACTCCCCTATCCGTTCCGCAAGTGCGTCGATGGAACCGAGCACATCCTCAGGGGTGAGGTTGCGGAACACGAAAGGACGTACTTCGGCACCGGCGTTACGGAACGCCTTGGCGGTGTCATAGTCGCAGTTCGTGCCCGGGAATACCGGAAGGCAGACTATCGGCTTTTCGACTCTCTCACCGGGATACACCATATTGGCGGGATCGAAAGCATGCTCCTTCACTTCGGGAGCGGGCTCGTCGAAGGCCGGACGGACTTTCGGAGGATAAAGCTTCGCATAACGCTTGGTATAGGCCGCCTCGAGGCTGTCAAGGGACATGGTCTCGCCGTTGATGCGGATGCCGGAGGCCGTCACACCGCCGAGCAGGATAGCTGCAGGCGATTTCAAGGCTCCGGTGGTCTCAACCACAACGGAGCCGTAGCCAAGCGAGAAGAGCTCCTTCTCGGGGACGCATACGTCCACTCCGAGGGCATTGCCCATCGACATCTTCACGAGCGCCTCGGCGATGCCGCCGTATCCAAGGGACCAGGCCGACACCACATTGCCCGCGAGGATCTGCTCGCGGAGGAATGTCCAGTTGGCGGCAAGCGCCTCGGTATCAGGCATCCTATTGGGAAGAGGGTTGTGCCTGAGGAGGTAGATGCTGTGACCGGGCTGTTTGAACTCGGGGGAAATGACAGTCCTTGCATCCACGGTGGTGATGCCGAAGGCAACGAGGGTGGGAGGCACATGTATATGCTCGAACGTACCGCTCATGGAGTCCTTGCCGCCGATGGACGGCAGTCCGAGGGCCGCCTGCATCTTGATCGTGCCAAGCAGGGCGGCAAGCGGCTTGCCCCAGGTATGGGGGTCGGAAGTCATGCGCTCGAAGTACTCCTGGTACGAGAAGCGCATTCCGGACCAGTCGGCGCCGGAACAGGCGACCTTGGTGCAAGCCTCAACCACGGAATATGCGGCGCCGTGGTACGGGCTCCAACTGGCTATCTCGGGATTGTATCCGAAAGCCATGACACTGGCGGTGTCGGTATGACCGTCGGCCGGGAGTTTCTGGACGGAGACCTGAGTCTCAGTGGCCTGACGGCGGCCGCCGTAAGGCATCAGCACGGTTGAACGGCCGATGGTGGAGTCGAACATCTCCACGAGGCCCTTCTGCGAAGCGACATTGGCGGAGCCCATCACGCTCTCCATGCGCTCCGCGAGCGTATCGCCTGCAGGCTCGAGGACGAAAGGATCGCGGTCCTCGACCGCGGCGATGGCGGCCTTGGCGTAATGCTTGGCGCCGGCGCTGTCGATGAATTCGCGCGTAAGGTCACAGACCTTGGTGCCCACATTGAACATGCGCATGCGGCCGCTGTCGGTGACGTCAGCTACATGGGTGACTTCGATATTGTCGACGGCGCAGAGCTTCATGAAAGCTTCCATATCAGCAGCCTCGACTACGACGGCCATGCGCTCCTGGGACTCGCTGATCGCGAGTTCGGTGGCGTTGAGGCCGGCGTATTTGGTCGGGACGCGGTCGAGATAGATATCCAGTCCGGGGGCAAGCTCGCCGATGGCTACGCTCACACCGCCCGCACCGAAATCGTTGGATTTCTTGATGAGGCGGGTGACCTCGGGGCGACGGAAGAGACGCTGGAGCTGACGTTCCTCAGGGGCATTTCCCTTCTGGACCTCGCTGCCGCAAGTCTCGAGCGACGCCTCGGTGTGTTCCTTGGAGGAGCCGGTGGCGCCGCCGATGCCGTCGCGGCCGGTGCGTCCTCCGAGCAGGAGGATGACATCGCCGGGCGCGGGGCTCTCACGGCGCACATTGGATGCCTTGACGGCTCCGACCACTGCGCCGATTTCCATGCGCTTGGCGGTATATCCCTCGTCGTAAATCTCGCGGACGTGGGTAGTGGCGAGGCCTATCTGGTTGCCATAGCTGGAATAACCTCCGGCTGCCTTGCGGCTGATCATGCGCTGGGGCAGCTTGCCGGGGATGGTGTCCGCGACCTTGGCGCAGATGTCGCCGGCGCCCGTCACGCGCATGGCCTGATAGACATAGGCGCGGCCGGAAAGTGGGTCACGGATGGCGCCGCCAAGACAGGTCGCAGCGCCTCCGAAAGGCTCTATCTCGGTAGGATGGTTATGTGTCTCGTTCTTGAACTGGAGCAGCCATTTCTCCTGCTGTCCGTCCACATCGACGTTGACGTAGATGCTGCAGGCGTTGTTCTCCTCGCTCTGCTCGAGGTCGTCGAGCTTGCCATGGGCGCGCAGCCAGCGGGCTCCGATGGTCGCGAGCTCCATCAGGCAGAAGCTCTTGTGCTCCCTTCCGAGCTCCTTGCGCATGCTGTGGAGCATCCTGAGGGAATCCTCGAACTCACCGCGCATGAACGAGTCATCCACGGTGATCTCCTCGATCTCGGAAGTGAATGTCGTATGGCGGCAGTGGTCACTCCAATAGGTGTCAAGGATACGGAGCTCGGTCTCGAAGGGATCGCGGCCCTCGCCCTTGAAATACTTCACGACCTCGCCAAGGTCGTCGTGACTCATCGCCAGTCCGTGTTCCTTGCGGAAAGCGTCGTACTCCGACTCGGGCATCGCGGTAAAGCCGCTGAGGTCCTCAAGCGGCTTGACGTCGGCCTTCTCGCTGAGCGACAGCACGCCGAGGTCCTTGGGACGGCACTCGACGGGATTGATGAAATAATGCCTTATGCGGGCAAGCGTCTCCTCGTCGGTCCCGTCATCGAAAACCAGCAGGCGCGAGCTCTTTATCTCGACTTCCGCGGCGGGATCGATAAGGTGGACGCAGTCCACGGCCGACGAAGCGCGCTGGTCGAACTGGCCGGGGATGTATTCCACGGCGATGTATTTCTTGCCGTCAAGAGGGCAGGAATCGGAGACCGTATCGGTCACCACCTCGCCGAAAACGCTATACCGGCACTGCTCCAACAGCTCGTCAGAGAATCCGAAGAGGTCATATACATTTATGAGCCTCAGGGACTTGAGACTGAGCGAGAGGTTTTCGTTGAACTCTGCCAGCAGGCTTGATGCTTCGACGCGGAACTGCTCCCGCTTCTCCACGAAGATTCTTTTGTTCGTCATATTCAAGAAAAATGTATGCCCACCGGCGTGCAGGCGTGGTGGGCATATCGTTAAATCACAGTATTCAGGACCTTGTCGCTCTGGCGCTTACGGAACTCCTCAAGTTTGGAGGAGAGACCGGGGTCGTTGAGGGCGAGTATGGCGACGGCGTAGAGGGCAGCATTGCGGGCGCCGTCGATAGCCATGGTCGCAACGGGAATCCCGGAGGGCATCTGAACGATAGAGAGCAGGGAATCCAGTCCGTTGAGGGCCTTGGACTTCACCGGCACCCCGATGACGGGGAGGGTGGTCAAGGCCGCGATGACGCCAGGAAGGTGTGCGGCTCCTCCGGCGCCGGCGATGATGATGTCGAAACCATTCTCCCTTGCGGAAGATACATACTCGGCCAGGGGGCCGGGATTGCGATGGGCGCTGAGGACCCGCTTGTCATACTCGATGCCGAACTCCTCCAGAGTGGAGCATGCAGGCGACATGACGTCCCAGTCACTCGCACTGCCCATGATGATCGCTACCTTGCTCATGCAAAAAGGTCTGGTATAAAAAGGACACTAACAACAAGTCACAAAGTTACAACTATTCCGGGACCTGCCCAAAACCTTTTTAAAATTTCTTAGAAAAGTTTTCAACACCTTCGGTGTTAATATTTTTTGCGGGGATTGTTTGGAATTATCAGCGGATTAGCATTAACTTTGCACAAATTTGGACAGATGAAGAGATACATGCACAGAATCGGCCATTCAAGCTTCGGGCTTACCGATGACTGCATTGTTTTCCCTTTATTATTTTTTATTTAGGCAACCTGTCGAGGTTGTCTTTTTTTTTGCTGCATGGCTGGAAACACCATCCTGCTTAGAGGCGGGGAAATAGTCGCGGGAGCGCAAAGGACGACCGGAGACATACTGGTCCGGGACGGCCGTATCGAGGCCATCCGTCCCGGACTGCCCGTCCCTGACGGGGCGGAGGTCATCGACCTTGCAGGCAAGACCGTCGTTCCGGCATTCGTAGACATACATGTGCATTTCCGCGAGCCGGGATTCACGGCCAAGGAAACCATACGGACTGGCTCCATGGCGGCGGCGCGCGGTGGCTACACCGCTGTATGCGCCATGCCCAATCTCAACCCTGTTCCCGACAGTCCGGAAACACTGGCCATAGAGCAGATCGCCATTGACCGCGACGCCGTTATTTCCGTACTTCCCTACTGCTCGATCACTAAAGGCCGCAAGGGATTGGAACTAGTGGATTTCAAGACGCTTAAAGGTAGTTGCGTCGCTTTCTCAGACGACGGGAGCGGTGTCCAGGACGAAGCCATGATGAGGAGCGCCATGGAGGCCGCGGCCCGCGAGGATGTCATCATCGCCGCACACTGCGAGGACAACTCGCTACTGCGCGGCGGCTACATCCATGACGGCCGCTACGCCGCGATGCACGGCCACAAGGGCATCTGCTCCGAGAGCGAATGGGGCCAGATCGCCCGCGACCTGGAACTCTGCGAAGAGACGGGATGCCACTACCATGTCTGCCACATTTCCACGAAGGAAAGCGTCGGACTCATTCGGAAGGCCAAAGCCCGCGGGGTGAACGTCACCTGCGAGACCGCGCCCCATTACCTCGTCCTCTGCGAGAATGACCTGCAGGAGGATGGACGTTTCAAGATGAATCCTCCCCTCCGAAGCGCGGAAGACCGCGAAGTCCTGCTCGAAGGGCTTCTGGACGGCACGATAGACGCCATCGCAACCGACCATGCCCCGCATACGGCGGAGGAGAAGTCGCGCGGCCTCGCCGGCAGCGCCATGGGCATCGTCGGCCTGGAGACGTCCTTCCCCGTCCTTTACACTTCCCTCGTGCGCACGGGAAAGGTAAGCCTGGAACGCCTCGTGGAAGCCATGAGCACTGCGCCGAGGCGCATTTTCCGCATCGGTGGGGCCCTTGAGCCGGGCCAGCCCGCGGATATCGCGGTCCTCGACCTGGAAAACGAATTTACGATTGACAGCAACACATTCCTGTCCAAGGGCAGGTCGACCCCGTTCGACGGATGGAAAGTCCGCGGCAGGGTCCTCATGACCTTCAAGGACGGAAAAGTCATATACAACAACTTGACAAAATGAAAAGACCGGAAAAGAAACTTGTACTGGAAAGCGGTCAGGAGTTCTACGGCATCGGCTTCGGGGCCGACTGCCGCAGGGTCTGCGAAATCGTCTTCAACACTTCGGTGGTCGGGTACCAGGAGATCATCTCCGACCCCTCCTACGCCGAGCAGATCGTAGTCATGACCTATCCCCTCATCGGCAATTACGGCATCACCGACGAGGATTTCGAATCCCGCATCACGAGCATAGGAGGACTGGTGGTCCGGGAGTGCTGCGATACGCCCAGCAATTTCCGCTATACCAAGACACTCGAGGAAGAACTCGAGGAGAGGGGCATCCCCTGCCTGAGCGGCGTGGACACCAGGATGCTCACCAAGATCATCCGCGACACGGGACGCCCTATGGCAGCTATCGTGGAGGCTGACATGCCCAAGGAGGAGGCTCTCGCCCTCATAGCGGCGGCGGAGCGTCCGAAGGACATCGTCCGCCGCGTCAGCTGCCGCAAGCGCTGGGTCACCCGCACCTCCGGCCACAAGTACCATGTCGTGGCGGTGGACTGCGGCATCAAGTACAGCATCATCAGCCACCTGAAGGAGCGCGGCTGCAATGTAACTATCGTCCCGTTCAATGCCTCGGCTGAGGATATCCTGGCTTTCAACCCCGACGGCATACTGCTGTCCAACGGCCCCGCATCGGCATTCGAGGCGCCTGAGGTCCGCAGCCTCTTCGAGGAGCTCAAGGGCCGCAGGCCAGTCCTCGGTATAGGCCTCGGCATGGAGGCCATAGGCCTCGCTTACGGCGCCGCCCTCGTCCCCATGGGCTGCGGCGTTCACGGCGACCACCCGGTCAGGGACCTTGCCACCGGCCGTATCAACATCGGCGTCCTGAACCAGAGTTACCGCTTCGACACGGTCGAAGGAACGGCTCTGACGGCCACCCATGCAGCGGTGCCCGAGGGCTATGTCCTCGGATTCGAGAACAAGGAGGACAAGGTCATCGGCTTCCAGTTCCACATGGAGTCGGCCCCCGGCCCGCAGGACAACGTCTATCTCTTCGACAGGTTCATTGAAATGATGGAGGAACAGCAAAATGCCTAGAAGGAACGATATCAAGAAAGTAATGGT
>JAFYZE010000260.1 GCA_017548805.1 Bacteroidales bacterium | reverse complement strand
CCTGCACACCTTCGTCGGCGGGACCGATCTCTACGATGATGTCCGCAAATTTGCCGCGACCGCCCGTCTGCTTCTTGAATACCTCGCGGTGCTGGTAGCTCTTCGTGATGGCCTCCTTGTAGTTGACCTGAGGAGCACCTTGGTTGATCTCCACGCCGAATTCACGGCGCAGACGGTCCACGATGATGTCGAGATGGAGCTCGCCCATACCGCTGATAACAGTCTGGCCCGTGTCGGCGTCAGACTTCACGGTGAAGGTCGGGTCCTCCTCGGCGAGCTTGCCGAGCGCGACACCCAGTTTGTCGAGGTCCTTCTGCGTCTTGGGCTCCACGGCGATGCCGATCACGGGATCGGGGAACTCCATGGACTCAAGCGAGTAGCGATGGTTGTCCGCGCAAACGGTGTCGCCCGTGCGGAGATCCTTGAAGCCGACCGCCGCGCAGATGTCTCCGGCCTCCACGAAATCGATGGGATTCTGGTGGTTGGAGTGCATCTGGTACAGACGGGCCACGCGCTCCTTCTTCCCGGAACGGGAATTCAGGACGTAGGAACCGGCATCCAGGTGTCCGGAATAGACGCGGATGTACGCCAGACGGCCCACGAACGGATCCGTCGCAATCTTGAAGACAAGACCGCAGAACGGCTCGTCCGCCTCGGGCTGGAGGAGCACTTCCTTGTCGTTTGCGAGGTTGGTCGCCTTCGTCGCGCCGATGTCCAGCGGAGAAGGCAGGTAACGCATCACGGCATCCAGCAGGAACTGGACGCCCTTGTTCTTGAAGGACGAGCCGCAGCAGGCCGGAACGACCTGCATGGCGATGGTACCCTTGCGGAGCGCTGCGATGATCTCCTCCTCCGTGATGGATTCGGGGGCCTCGAAGTACTTGTCCATCAGGGTGTCGTCGCACTCGACGGCAGCCTCGATCAGTTTGTCCCTCCAGAAAGCGACGGCATCCTGCATCTCTGCGGGAACGTCCTTGTACTCATAGTTGACCAGCTCTTCGCCGGACTGATAGTAAATCGCTTTCCTGGAAATCAGGTCCACGATCCCCTCGAAATTCTCCTCCGCGCCGATCGGGAGGCAGATGGGGACCGCATTGGCGCCGAGTTTGGTGCGGATGTCCTCGACACACGCGAGGAAGTCGGCACCGACCCGGTCCATCTTGTTTACGTAGGCAATCTTGGGCACACGGTACTTGTCCGCCTGGCGCCATACCGTCTCGGACTGAGGCTGTACGCGCCCGACAGCGCAGAAAGTTGCAATCGTACCATCCAGTACACGGAGGGAACGCTCGACCTCCACCGTGAAATCCACATGGCCCGGAGTGTCGATCAGGTTGATCTGATACGTCTCCCCGCCATAGTGCCAGAACGCGGTGGTGGCAGCAGAAGTGATGGTGATACCCCGCTCCTGCTCCTGCACCATCCAGTCCATCGTCGCTGCACCTTCGTGGACCTCACCGATCTTGTGGGTCTTGCCGGTGTAGAACAGGATGCGCTCGGACGTGGTGGTCTTGCCGGCATCGATGTGGGCCATGATGCCGATGTTCCTTGTGTACCTGAGATCTCTCTTGGCCATCTGACTAGCTAACCAAAATCAATTAGAAGCGGAAATGGGCGAACGCCTTGTTGGCCTCGGCCATCCTGTGCATGTCTTCCTTGCGTTTGAATGCACCACCTTCATTGTTGTAAGCGGCGATAATCTCGGCGCAGAGTTTTTCTGCCATCGAGCGGCCGGAGCGTTTGCGGGCGAAGGAGATCATATTCTTCATCGAGAGAGAAACCTTCCGCTCAGGGCGCAACTCGGTAGGCACCTGGAAGTTGGCGCCGCCGATACGGCGGGACTTGACCTCGATCTGCGGGGTCACGTTCTCGAGCGCCTTCCTCCAAATATCCAGAGGAGCCTTGTCAGAATCTTTCATCTTCTCGCCTACCAAATCAATGGCATCGTAAAAAATAGAATACGCGATACTCTTCTTCCCCTGCAACATCAGATTGTTCACGAAGCGGGTAACCTGCGTGTCGTGATACTTGGGATCAGGAAGTAGAATCCTCTTCTTAGGCTTTGCTTTTCTCATGGTTGAAAATAATTAAAGAATAAAACCATCCACGCAATTACTTCGGCCTCTTGGCGCCGTAGAGGGAACGGGACTGCGTCCTTCCTTCCACGCCGGCAGTATCCAAAGCACCGCGGAGGATGTGGTAACGTACACCGGGGAGATCCTTCACACGGCCTCCGCGAACGAGCACGATGGAGTGCTCCTGGAGGTTGTGGCCCTCGCCCGGAATGTAGGCATTGACCTCCTTGGCGTTCGTCAGGCGAACACGCGCTACCTTACGCATAGCGGAGTTCGGCTTCTTGGGAGTCGTCGTGTAGACTCTCAGGCAGACGCCACGCTTCTGAGGACAAGCATCCAGCGCACGAGATTTCGATTTAACCTCGATGACCTCGCGTCCTTTGCGAACCAATTGTTGAATAGTTGGCATAAATTGTTGTTAATAAATAAGTTATAAAAAGCCCCCGTTTTTTGGGGGCTGCAAATATACGTAAAAATATGCAAATCGCAAAAAATCCGCGCGCTTTCCGCTAACGGAAGTTCGCGAATTCCACGTCATTACGGCTCTGCTCGTACAGACGCGGGCTCTTTTCCGACACGGCCTGGAGGTGGGATTTCACCCCGGCAGCGTCGCCCTTGCGGGCGGCGATGACGGCACGCAGGTACTCCGACTTGGCGCAATGGCAGGTCAGCGCGGCCTCGGCGTCGTCGAGCCGGCCGGCGAGCAGGTTGGCCAGCGCGGCGTTCAGCCCGGTGGTCCCGTTCATCTGGCGCGCGGCAGCTTCATAGTTGCCGTCCAGCAGCTCGATCAGGCCGAGGTTGGCCTTGGCCTCGGGGGTGCCGGCCTTGCGGAACAGGTCCGCCGCGGCCTTGCGGTCGCCCCGCTGCAGTTCCACCACGCCCTTGGCGTTGACCACGTCGGGATCGGAATCCTTGAGGGACGCGAGTTCGCGGGCGGCAGCGTCGGGACGCTCGTCATCGAGGGCCAGTGCCGCGAGGTTGAAGCGGGCGCGGTCGGAGCCGAACTTGCTGACGGCCTTGCGGTACAGTTCGGCCTTGCGCTCCGGCGTCTCGGCAATGGAGGCCACGCGCAGCAGGCCCTCCTCGTCAAGGACGTCGATGGCATTGCGGGAGAGTTCCTCCAGCTCTTCGTCGGAGTAGTTCTGGTAGTCCACGTCGGCGATGAAACGGGCGCGGCGGAGCTCCGGGAACACCTTCTTGTTGATCTCGGTGTAAATCTGCGACATATTGCGAATTTCGCGCTCGCGCACGGCAGGGTCGCTGTACATCGACAGGACGCGCAGGATGAGGTCCTTGTCCTCGATGTCGGACTTCTCAATGGCCTCGCGGAAGCCGTCCCAGTCCTGGCCGATGCTGCGGATCAGCAGGTCGTCGGGTGCCTCTTCGCCCGTCACCTTGGTCCAGGCCTTCTGGGCGGAGGCGGCGCGCTGGTCGGAAAGCTTGGCGTTGTAGTCCTGGCCGCCCTCGGGGGAGGCGTAGGCCACGATCTGCGTGCCCTTGACGGTGTAGCGCGGATCCTCGGCGATCGAAGCCAGGGCGGCCT
>JAFYZE010000259.1 GCA_017548805.1 Bacteroidales bacterium | reverse complement strand
GCAATTCCAAACTGGCCACGGAAGAGTTCAGGGGACAGGCGCTGATACGCAAGTTCAATGTAGAGACGGTCTGCACTACCGACGATCCCGCCGATGACCTGCGCTGGCACAAGATGATCGCGGAACATCCTTTCGGCACCAAGGTCCTGCCGGCCTGGCGGCCCGACAAGGCGATGGCGATAGAGAATCCTGCCGCTTATAAGGCCTATCTGCTGCGGCTCGGAGAAGCCGCTGACATGGAGATCGATTCGTATGCCGACCTTATCGCTGCACTGCGGAAGCGTCATGATTTCTTCGCTTCGATGGGCTGCAAACTGTCCGACCATGGCCTGGACACTTTCCATGCCTCGGACTACACGGAGACAGAGATCGAACTGGTCTTCAAGGAGGTGCTGCAGGGCGTGGTACCGGATGAGGGGGAGCTGGAGAAGTTCCGCAGCGCGTTCCTGCACGACATGGCCGTCATGGATGCGGAAAAGGGTTGGGCGCAGCAGTACCATGTGGGTCCCCTGCGCAACAACAACGAGAAGATGTTCAAACTCATCGGCCCCGATACAGGCTTCGACGCCATCGGCGACCTGCCGGTCGCTGCGGCGGGCCACCACTTCTTCAGCAAGTTGGCCGCCGAGGATAAGTTGGCGAAGACTATCCTCTATTGCATTAATCCTAAGGACAACGAGGTGTTCATGGCGATGGCCTATACCTTCAACGACGGAAGCGTCCCGGGCAAAATGCAGCTGGGTTCGGGCTGGTGGTTCCTGGACCAGGAGGAAGGCATGCGCAGGCAGCTCGACACGGTCAGCATGCTCGGCCTGCTGAGCCGCTTCGTCGGCATGCTGACCGACTCGCGCAGCTTCATCAGCTACCCGCGCCACGAGTATTTCCGCAGGATCCTCTGCGACCTTGTGGGCCGTGACCTCGACGAGGGCAGGCTGCCCGTCTCGGAGCTGCCCTCCATCGGCCGCATGATCCAGGACATCTCATACTACAACGCCAAGCGATACTTCGAGTTCTAGTCTTCAGGAAGCTGCTCTTTTTTCCAGTCCCATCCTTCCTGCTGGTCCTGAGGTACGGCGGGCATCTGCGGACCATCTGATTTATTCATCCGTGCGGGTTTTTGCCTGATTCCCGCACGGATTTGTCATTTTCCGCCTTTCCGTGCGAGATTTCGCCCAATTCCCGCACGGAGTGACAGACGGGTATTTATTTGACTTTACGGAAGTAATTCTTAGTGGTACCAAGCTGTGGTGAGAACCATTCGAGGATCATATCATTACCGTCGATGCTGACTGTCATGACCGAATTGAAGTTCTTGCTGAAGCCTACCTTGTCATCAAACAGCAGATAATATCCATCGTTGGCTGAATCTTGCCCCGGATAGGTGAAGGTACCATCTTTGGAGAACTTGATGTTGGAATCGACTTCCCAGGTGTATACCACATTTCCGTCTCTATATAATTCCATCTTGTGATTGTTCCATTCACCTTCGAAAGAGGATGCCAAGGGACTCTTCTTCGCTGCGGAGTAGTAGGATACGGAATGGTCGTATTCGAGAATGTCCGTAGATATGAGATGCTCCAGTCCATCCGTCTCGATGACCATTGACGAATGATTGATGGAAGTGACGACCCTCTCTGGTATATTTGGACCTAAAATGATATGTAAGTCGGAGATGCTATGGGTTTGAATAAATCTACTATATTCTCCCTTTTCTGCACCAATCCACAATGACAAGTCATCGAAATAATGCACATACAAGGCATTTTCGGAGTTATATCCAATGCTTTTCACCAAAACACCGTCAAGATAGTAATCGGTCCGGTCCATTTTCCAGACTGTATCGAAAAGAATTCTCTGCTCTTTATTGCTGGTCCCTTCCTTTTCGCATCCGGCCAGGATGAGTAGAAGAAACAAGAGGAAGGATCCGGGATTCAGAAAGATTCTTGAAGTTTTCATATTGTTTATCTTTTTTGTAAAGATAGGAATAATCCGGATTTTCCAAAAATAGTTAACTTGCATGGAAAAACGTAAGACAGTGAAGAAAGAGATTCCCCGCTTCGATATGGCGCGCGATCCGGTCCGGACGCGCTGGTTCCTGAAGCCCGTTACATTGCTGCTCAGCCTTCCGGCTTTGCTCAAGCACAAAGTGACCATCCATAGGGATGGCACCGACGGGTTGCGTCCTCCTTACATTCTCCTCTGCAACCACAACGCCTTTATGGACTTCAAGGTTGCGACAAGGATCATTTATCCCGACAGGGCAAATTATGTGGTGGCCATTGATGGCTTTATCGGCCGGGAATGGCTGCTGCGCAATGTCGGCTGCATCTGCAAGCGAAAATTCACCAACGATACGGTGCTGGTCCGTCAGATCCGCAAGGTCCTGGACAACGGTGACATTGCCGTCATCTACCCTGAAGCCCGTTATTCCCTCTGCGGGACTACCGCTGTGCTTCCGGCTTCACTTGGAAAGCTGTGCAAGATGATGGACGTGCCTGTCGCCACCCTCATTTGCCACGGTCATCACGCCAACTCCCCGTTCTGGAACCTCAAGGACAGGGGGATACCGACGGAGGCGGATTTCAAGATGCTCTTTACCCGGGAGGATCTGCAGGCCCTGGACGTTGATACGCTTAACGACAGGCTTGTGGATGCTTTCCAGTATGATGACTTCGCCTGGCAGAAGGAGCGTGGCATCAGGACCACGTATACCCGCAGGGCCGAGGGACTGCACAAAGTGCTGTATCAGTGTCCTCACTGTGGTGAGGAATATGGTATGGAAAGCCAGGGGTCCCACCTGAGATGCTCGCGCTGCGGAAAGGAATGGGAGATGACCGAACTCGGTGAGCTCCGTGCCTTGGAGGGTGAGACGGAGTTCTCCCATATCCCTGACTGGTACGAGTGGGAGAGAGATAATGTCCGGCGTGAAGTTGAGGAGGGCAGGTATTCCTCCGGGGAACTGCCCGTCAAGGTCGATTCACTGCCTAACGCTAAGCGTTTCATCGCGCTGGGCGATGGAACGCTCGTCCACGATATGGACGGATTCAGGGTGAGGGGAGCCGGCAAGGATGGCGACCCTTTCGAGATGACTATCCCCGTCCAAGCGTTGTACTCCTGTCATATTGAATACGAATACCTCGGGAAGTATGGCGACTGTGTGGATCTCAATACACTTCAGGACACCTGGTATATTTATCCCCATGACTGCCGGTTCTCTGTGACCAAAATGGCTCTTGCTACAGAGGAACTCTACTTCGCTTACCGCCGAAGTCTCGGCAAGCCCTGCCGCCCCGGCCTCGCTTGACGCGCACGGGGACGTGCTTCGTATTTGTCTGATTGATAAGGATTTATAAATAATCCCTACCTCGAAAACGGGGTAGGGATTATTCGTTATTTCCTCATTGTCAGCCGTTTGCAAAACACGGCCGAAGGGAGGAGGTTATTTCTTGTTCTCGACGGCGGCTTTCTCGACGGCGAGGCAGGACTTGTAGGTCTCGAGGTAGGCCTCGAAGCCTGCAACGTCCTCCGGGGTGGGAGCGATCTCCGTACCGGTGTTGCCGGCGAAGACCATCTTGTCCAGGAAGTCCGGGAGGGAGATCCTGCCGGGATTGTTCACGAGGTAGGATGCGAGGATGGCAATGCCCCAGGCGCCGCCTTCG
>JAFYZE010000258.1 GCA_017548805.1 Bacteroidales bacterium | reverse complement strand
GTCGGATGTCATCAAAGTGGCGACGATGGCGCACAGTCCGGAGGACGTCGCCAGGGTCATGGACCTTTACGGCCTGACCTATCCCGACGGCCGCGTACAGGAGGAAGGAACCCTGGTCGCTTTCTGTATGGGCGAGGCAGGTAAGGACTCCAGGCTGGAGTGACTCCGGCGCGGAGCTCCCTTCACCTACGTTTCACTGGGTGAAGGGAACGGGACCGCGCCGGGCCAGTGGACCCTCGCCGAGATGAACGAGGCCGTCTACAGCGGCTCCCAAGGCTTCTATGTGGAGCATGTCAATATGCCTTCGTCGAAGAGTTTCGCCCAGCGGGCGATCATCGCGGCGGCCCTGGCCGAAGGCACCTCGCATCTGCGCGGCTATTCAGCCTGTGCAGACACCGAGGCAGCCGTCGCCGCCGCCCGCGCCCTTGGCGCAGAAATCACTGAAGGCGAAGTCCTGACCGTCAAGGGAATAGGCCCCATCGAAGCACCCTTTGACCTGACTTCCCTGCATTGCGGAGAGTCCGGCCTTCTGACCAGGATGATGATTCCGATACTGTCTGAGATCGGCTCCGGTTCCGTGCTGGTCACAGGCGAAAAGACCCTTGTCAACCGTCCGCTCAAGGGCGCTGCGGACATCATGGCCTCCTTCGGAGTCATGCTCCGCAACGCCGCGCGGACTTCCCGCGAGATATACGTTCCGCTGACCGTCGAGGGCAAACTCGTCCCCGGCAGGGCGGACATCTCAGGGGCCGGAGGATCGCAGATCATCTCCGGCCTACTGATGGCCCTGCCGATGGCCCAGGCCCCTTCCACCGTCTATGTCAGCGAACCCAAGAGCATTCCTTACATGTTCATCACCCTGGACGTGCTCCAGAAATTCGGCATCCGTATCGGCAACGAGATGGAGGGCGATGAAGAATTCCTTCAGACAAGGGACTGGGGCTGCTGTACCGGCCTGACCTTCAAGGTCAAGGGCGGCCAGTGCTACAAGGCGGCCGAGCTCAGTCTCGAAGGAGACTGGAGCAGCGCCGCCAATTTCCTGGTGGCCGGCGCCATCTTCGGCAGCGCCTCCGTCGACGGCCTCGACACGCAGTCGCTGCAGGCCGACCTGACCATCATGGACATCCTCGTCGAGGCAGGCGCATCCGTCTCCCAGATCGAGAACGACTGCGTGGACGAGGTCAGCGCGGCAGCGGCTGCAGCCGGCGTCAACCCCCATACGGGGGCCGTCAACGCCGTCAAGGCGCCGCTGAACGCCTTCTCGTTCGACTTGAACAACGCCCCGGATCTCTTCCCGATCACCGCCGTGCTGGCAGCTTTCTGTCCGGGCGAGAGCCGCATCGCCGGCACGGGCCGCCTTGCCAACAAGGAGTCCGACCGCGCGAAAGCGATAACCGACATGCTCACGCAAATGGGCGTCGAATGTGCAATAGAGGGTGATGAGATGGTCATCAAGGGGCATTCGCTTTCGAGCCGCCTGCTGAACGGCAATCTCCTGAAAGGCGGAGAATATACCTCCAACCATGACCACCGCATGGTCATGGCCTTGAAAGTGGCTTCGCTCGGTGCATCGTCGTCTATCGTCATCGACGACGAGCAGTGCGTCGCCAAATCTTTCCCTGATTTCCTGACATTGTTCTGCGACAGGTGATGAAGAAAAGGGGACTCATAGCGCTGACGCCCATCCTGGTATTTCTCGGGGTGTATCTGGTCACGTCGATTGTCATCAAGGACTTCTACAAGGTTCCGGTGGCTTCGGCTTTCCTTCTGGCTTCGGTCTATGCCATCCTGATTTCCAAAGGTTCTTTGAGGGAGCGTCTGGATGTCTTCTCCGAAGGAGCGGGCAATCCGCGTATCCTGCTGATGGTCTGGATTTTCATCCTTGCTGGTGCATTCGCACAGACGGCAAAGGACATCGGGGCCATCGACGCGACGGTGAACCTTACCCTTCGGGTCATCCCCGGCTCGATGCTCTTCGCTGGGCTTTTCTTCACCGCCTGCTTCATCTCGATGTCCGTCGGCACCAGTGTCGGCACCATCGTAGCGCTCGTGCCTATCGCCACGGGAATAGCCCAGGAGGCGGGATTCTCCGAAGCTTTCATGGCCGCCATCATCGTCGGCGGCGCATTTTTCGGAGACAATCTCTCGTTCATCAGCGATACGACCATTGCCGCCACCAAGGCCATGGACTGTGCCATGAAGGACAAATTCAAGGCCAATATCCGGATTGTCGCCCCTGCGGTGCTGGTAATATTCGTCATCTATATCATCAAGGGCATAGGCGTAGACGTTGCTGTCGAGCCCGGCGTCGCCGAGCCCGTAAAGCTGATCCCATACCTGCTGGTCCTCGTGCTGGCCCTTGCGGGAATGGATGTGCTGCTGATCCTGTCACTCGGCATCGCCGTCAACCTCCTGATAGGCCTCTTTACCGGCAGCCTCGGTTGGACAGACTGGCTGTCATCCGTCGGCGAAGGCATCGGCGGCATGGGCAGCCTGATCATCGTCACGCTGCTGGCCGGCGGCATGATGGCGCTCATACGCGCCGGCGGCGGGCTCGACTGGCTCGTAGGAACCCTCACCCGCCGCCTCGGCTCCTCCGCCTCCACCGCCAACCCTGCTGCTACGCCTTCTTCCACTGTTTCCCGGCGGCAGCGGCGCGGCGCCGAGCTCAGCATCGCCGCGCTCGTCAGCCTCGCCAACCTATGCACGGCCAACAACACTATCGCCATTATCACCGTCGGCGGCATCGCCAAGGATGTTGCCGACCGCTTCGGCCTTGACAAACGCCGCGTCGCCAGCATCCTCGACACCTTCTCCTGCTTCGTCCAGGGGCTGATTCCTTACGGCGCGCAGCTCCTGATGGCCTCCGGCCTGGCAGGTGTCGGCGCCGCGGCCATCATCCGCTACCTCTATTACCCTTTTGCCCTCGGCATCGTAGCCCTCGCCGCTATTTTTATTCCCTCCAGGAAGCAGAATTAAACATGCCAATAGCCCCGTCATGTGTAAAGTTAGGACGAAACATCTCCTCGCCGTAAATGGCCTGATGTGGACAGCCATCGGGACGAAGATCACCGTCACGGGAGTGAGCCATTATATCCGGCTCTTCACTGGGGCGGGCGATAATCTCCAGTCGGTCAGCCCGAGGGCCCTGCTATGGATGATTCCGCTATCTATTGTGGTGTTTGCCGCATTCTACATGATGTTCACGGGAGTTGTCCGGAAGTATTCGGCCCGCATCATGGCCATGACCGAGGAAAAGACTCCTGTCTGGAAAACCTTCAGTCTCAAAGGCTACCTCATCATCGCTTTCATGATTTCCCTTGGCATAGGCTTGAAGCATATCCCAGGTATTCCCGACAGCTTTTTCGCCTGGTTTTACTGCGGCCTCGGCCCCGGCCTACTCTCCGCCGGCATCCGTTTCCTCCTCCGCTGGGCAGGCTATAAACAATGAATACAAACAACTTGAAGATATGGAAAGACTTTTTGTAAGGACAAGATTGTCGGCTGCCGTGAGGGCGGCGATCGCTTTAGGGGCGGTGATTGTGATGGTTATGTCTGCCATCTCCTGCAGGGAACAGAAGACGGTGGTCATTCTCGGTGACTCCTATTCGACTTTTGACGGCTATGTGCCGGAGGGATTCGCAATATGGTACGATTCGAATCCTAAGGAGGAGAACGACGTTACGGCCGTGCAGCAGACCTGGTGGTACAAGCTATGTCGGAAGGAAGGCCTTAAGCTGTTGGGCAACAATAGCTATAGCGGTTCGACGGTATGTAATACCGGTTATGACGGGGCCGACTATTCCGACAGGTCGTTCATCACGAGGATGCCGCAGACTCTGGGATACAGTGCCGATAGGCCGAACATCATCCTGATATTCGGCGGTACCAATGACTCCTGGTCCAATGCGCCGCTGGGTTCGCTGAAGTACTCCGACTGGACGGAGGAGGACCTGAAGCAGGCGCTGCCGGCGTATTGCTATATGCTGAACTACTACAAGATGTACGCTCCGGAGTCCCGGGTGATCAATATCGTCAACGACGGCTTGAAGCCGGAGATCACCGAGGGGATCGTGGAAGCGGCGAAGCATTACGGGATGGAGTACGTGAGGCTTGAGGGCATCGACAAGGGCTGGGGCCATCCCAGCATCAAGGGGATGCAGCAGATCTGCGACGCCCTTGCCGCCATCCTTTGACGCATTTGCACCATTGCATCCTTCGACCGGTGGTAGAAGGATGATGAAAGCTATAACAGGTCGGCGAGGACGATGGCGGTCATGGCCTCGACGATGACGGGGGTGCGGAGGGCGAAGCAGACGTCGTGGCGGCCCTTGACCCGGAGGGTGTCCTCGCGGTTCTCGGCGAAATTCCAGGTTCGCTGGGCTTTGGCGATGCTGGAAGTGGGCTTGAAGGCGACGCGGAATACGAGCGGTGCGCCGTTGGTGATGCCGCCGTTGACGCCGCCGGCGCCGTTCTTAACCGGACCGTCCGCCCCGAAGGGATCGTTGTGCTCCGAGCCTTTCATGCGCGAGGCGGCGAATCCGTCGCCGAATTCGATGCCGCGGACGCCGGGGATGGAGAAGACGGCGTGCGAGACGAGCGACTCGACGGAGTCGAAGAACGGCTCGCCAAGGCCGATGGGCAGGCCGATGGCGGTGCACTGCACCACGCCGCCCAGCGAGTCGCCTTCGGCGGCCGTGGCGGCGAGGAGGTCAGGCCACCGCGCCTTGTCGGCGCAGCCGCCCACCTCTATCAGTTCTGCCTGTATATCAATACCTTCCAGTACTTTCTTGGCTACGACGCCGGCGGCAACGACCGGTAGGGTGATCCTGCCGGAGAAATGCCCGCCGCCGCGCGGGTCGTTGGCCCAGTCCCATTTGACGGCGGCGACGTAGTCGGCGTGTCCGGGACGGGGCATGGCGTCGAAGTCGCTGTAGTCGCCGGAACGGGTATTGGCATTGCGGAAGATAATGGTCAGCGGGGCTCCGGTGGTGTGTCCGTCCACTACGCCGCTGAGGATCTGCGGCTCGTCGGCCTCGACGCGGGGCGTCGTGCCGACGGTGCCGCTCTCGCCGCGGGCCTCGGCGCCTTTGGCGCCAGGCGCCCGCCGGGCTATATCCGCGGCGAAGTCCGCCGCACTCAGCGGCATGCCCTCAGGCACTCCGTCCATCACTACACCTATGGCCTCTCCGTGCGATTCGCCGAAGATGCTGACCCTGAATATCCTTCCGAATGTGTTCACGACAATATGATTAGTTTAGCAGGTTCAATATGTTTAGGTTTTGTTGATTATTCGAGCACAATTTACGAATGTTTTTCCACAATAAAAAATGCGTCCGGCGGCCTGCAGTCGGCCCCCTGTCTTTTTTTCTTGTGATATAATTGAGTATATTTGTACTCTATGGACTCAATGGAAGAGAAAGAATTGCTGCAGAACATCACGCAGCAGGAGTACAAGGAAGGATTCGTCACGGACGTCGAGCAGGTCTATATCCCGAAGGGCCTGAACGAAGACATCATCCGGACGATTTCCTCCCTGAAGGAAGAGCCTGAATGGCTCCTGGAGTTCCGTCTGGACGCTTTCCGCAAGTGGCAGGCCATGGAGCAGCCCCG
>JAFYZE010000257.1 GCA_017548805.1 Bacteroidales bacterium | reverse complement strand
ACGATGAAGCTGAACATGTAATCCTCGTACATGACGGGGACCACGTAGCGCTGCGTGCTCTGGCCGGCTCCCTTGCCCAGCAGGCCGCCCTCCTTGATGGCGATCTTGGCGCTGTAGGGCTGGCGCAGCTTGTCCAGAGCCTCGTAATAATCAGCCGATTTCGGCTTCGCATTGCGGAAATCCTCAAGCGCGTCCCCGCTGCCCTGCAGGCGGCTCACCCAGGTCTCAATGCGGGTGCCCTCGAGCATCCTGCCGTCGGTGACCTTGTTTATCAGGAGTATGCCCGCGACTATAGCGACGAGGGCGAAGGCGGGAGCGATAAGCTCCTTCATGCTGAGCCCTCCTACCAGGATGGTCATGAACATGATCAATCCGATGAATGCGGCGCTGGATCCGCTTCCGAGGGCCACGCAGCCCATCACGAAGAACATCGGTGCGTATATGTAGACTATCTTCTGCCAGCCGGGCTTTCCAAGCCAATGGAAATGCGGCAGCTTCGAGAGCATGTTCGCGATGCGGAACTCCTTCTTCTGGAAGGCGTCGACGGCCCAGGCCAGGTACATGACCATGGCCACCTTGATGACTTCGTAGATGTGCAGCTGGAGGCCGCCTATCTTGATGACGCGCCATGCGCCGTTGATCTGGCCCGCCTTGAAGAACGGCAGGCTGTCGAAATGCGTCACCACAACGAGCAGCAGCAGCGCCGATACCGGGAATCCCAGCTGTGCCAGCACGCGGTATCCCTTGACTCCTATGAAGTTGTAACAGACCAGCAGGAGGACTATGCCGAACAGTATGACCTTGATGAGGTCAACCATCACGTCCACGCGCGTCTGCGTACCGCTCATCACCTCCTTCGTAGTGGAGGTGGACGAGAAGATGCAGACGGCTGAGCACATGATCAGCGTCAGCACGATCATCCAGACGACCTTGTCACCCTTGAGGCCGTCGAAGAAATTCCATATCCTGCTTTTCTGCGCCATTTCTGCCGGTTTACAGGTTCCTTACCGCCGCCTTGAACTGCTCTCCGCGGTCTTCGTAGCAGCTGAAGAGGTCGAAGCTCGCGCAGCAGGGGCTCAGCAGCACCACGTCCCCGGGGGACGCGAAACGGCTGGCGGCCTTGACAGCTGCCTCGGCCGAGGCGGTGTCGGTGATGTTTTCGGCCCCGACGATTTCCTCGAAGGCCGCGTGTATCTTGGTGTTGTCCACTCCGAGGCAGACTATAGCCTTGACTTTCTCCTTGACGAGATCCATCAGCACCGAGTAGTCGTTGCCCTTGTCCTTGCCGCCCACGATCCAGACGACAGGTTTGGTCTGGCACTCGAGCGCGTACCATGCCGAGTCGACGTTGGTGGCCTTGGAGTCGTTGATGTAGAGCACGTCCTTGATGCTCAAAACCGGCTCCAAGCGGTGTTCGATGGGCTCGAAAGTGGCGAGGCTGCCGCGTATGGTGTCATCGTCTATGTCCACGGCCTTGGCGGCGAGCGCCGCAGCCATGGAATTGTATATGTTGTGTTTACCGCCGAGGGCGAGCTCTTTCAAATATATCTCGCTCTCCGACTCCTCGTACTTGACGATAATCTTCTCTCCTTCCAGGTATGCTCCCTGGTCCACCTTTCCGTTCTGGGTGAAGGGAAGCATCTTGGCCTGGATGATGATCTTGTTGAGGTGGTCGATGGTGATGGCGTCGTCGGAGTCGAAGATGAAGCAGTCCTCGGGACGGAGGTTGCGCGTGATGCGGAACTTCGCCTTGACGTACTCCTCCATGTTGTAGTTGTAGCGGTCGAGGTGGTCCGGGGTGATGTTGGTGATGATGGCGATGTCGGGCCTGAAATCATACACGTTGTCCAGCTGGAAACTGCTGATCTCCAGGACATAATAGTCGAAATGCTCCGTCGCCACCTGAAAGGCGTAGCTCTTGCCGATGTTGCCGCCGAGACCTACGTTCAGGCCCGCTTGCTGCAGCAGGTAGTAGATGAGTGAAGTCGTGGTGGTCTTGCCGTTCGAGCCGGTGATGCAGATCTTCTTGGCGGTGTCGTAGCGGCCGGCGAACTCGATCTCCGAGAGGATGGGGGTGCCCTGCTGCATCAGCTTCTGCACCATGGGGGCGGCGGTAGGTATGCCGGGGCTCTTCACCACCTCGTCGGCGTTGAGGATGAGCTCCTCGCTGTGCTGTCCTTCCTCGAAGGGGATCTTCCATTCCCTCAGGGTATCTGCATAATGGTCCGCGATCTTCCCCTTGTCCGAGAGGAAGACGTCGAATCCTTTCACTTTGGCGAGCACTGCGGCTCCGACTCCGCTTTCAGCTCCTCCCAATACTACAATCCTTGACATATATCTTGCTTTTCTTTTTATCTAACCTTAAGCAACGCCAGCGTTGCGATGGCGAGTATGATCTCCACGAACCAGAAGCGGGCTACGATCTTGGCCTCGGGCAGTGCTCGCGTGGGTTTCTGGATCAGGGCGGGGATGCCTTCCTTCTGGAAATGGTGGTGCAGCGGGGTCATCTTGAACACCCTGCGGCCCTCGCCGTATTTCTTCTTGGTCTTCTTGAAATATGCTCTTTGAATGATGACCGACAGGCTTTCCACGAGGAAGATGCCGCACAGGATGGGCAGCAGCAGCTCCTTGCGGATGAGCACGGCGCTCACGCCGATGATGCCTCCGAGGGTAAGGCTTCCTGTGTCGCCCATGAACACCTGGGCGGGGTAGCAGTTGTACCACAGGAATCCCACGAGCGCGCCTACGAACGCGGCCATGAAGACCGCGACCTCTCCCGATCCGGGGATGAACATGATGTTCAGGTAGTCGGCGTTGAGGACGTTGCCGCCCAGCCAGGCGAGCACGCCGATCACGACGCCGACGATGGCGGAAGTGCCTGCGGCGAGGCCGTCCATGCCGTCAGTCAAGTTGGTGCCGTTGGAGCATGCCAGGATCACGAAGATAATCAGTGCCAGGTAGATGCCCCAGGTGCAGTACACTCCGAACTGGCCCTTGAAGGGCGACAGCCATGAGTAGTCGAATTCGTTGGCCTTGAAGAACGGTATGGTGGTCACGAGGTTGTCGGTGGGGATGGACGGGCTGACGCATACGATCAGTGCGATGGCGAACGCGAGTCCGAAGAGCAGTAGCATCTTCATCCTCTCGCTGAGGCCTTCCTTGTTGTGTTTGAAGACCTTGATGTAGTCGTCCGCGAAGCCCACGCCGCCGCACCATAGGGTTGTGAGGAGCAGGAGCTGGGTGTAGATGTTGGTCAGGTCGGCAACCAAAAGGACGCCGACGAGAGTGGCGGCTATGATGATGACTCCTCCCATGGTGGGAGTGCCTTTCTTCTGCATCTGTCCCTCGAGGCCGAGGTCGCGGATGGTCTCGCCGATCTGCCGTCGCTGGAGCCAGCGGATGATCGGCTCTCCGGCGAAGAAGGCGAAGAGCATGCTGAGGACATTGGCCAGCATGGCCCTGAAGGACAGGTAGCCCATCAGGCCCTGTCCGGGAATGTCGTAGTCTTTTAGCGCTTCAAAAAGATGATAGAGCATTGCAGGTTTATGGTTCTAGGCTTTTACGTTTGCAAATATCTCCTCGACGATTTCCTTCTCGTCGAAATGGCGTTTCTCTTTTCCGATTATCTGGTATGTCTCGTGGCCCTTGCCGGCGAGCAGTATCGTCGCACCTTCATCGGCTGTCAGTATGGCCGTCCTGATGGCCTCCTTGCGGTCGGCGATGAAAATGGCCTTGGCTTCCCCGGCAGGGGAGAATCCCTTGCGGATGTCCTCCATGATGTCCTCGGTGCGCTCGGTGCGGCTGTTGTCCGAAGTCACGATGATGCGGTCGGAAAACTCCTCCGCAACCTTGGCCATCTCGGGGCGCTTGGTCTTGTCGCGGTCTCCGCCGCAGCCGAACAGGCAGATGAGTTGTTTCTCGGGCGCGATGTCCCTGAGGGTCTTGAGGACGTTCTCCATGGCGTCCGGGGTGTGGGCGTAGTCGATGATGGCCGAGATGCCGCGGGGACCGCGGATGTTCTCGAGGCGGCCCTTGGCGGACTCGAGGCGGCTGAGCGACAGCAGGGCTTCCTCCTGCGTCGCGCCCACCGCCAGCGCCGCCGAGTAGATGGCGAGCAGGTTGTAGGCGTTGTGCTGGCCGATGAGGCGGGTCCAGACCTCCACTCCGTCGATTTTGAGCATCATGCCCTCGAAGCTCTCCTCCATGATGCGGCAGGTGTGGTCAGCCATGCTCCTGCAGGAGTAGGTGACCACCTTGGCCGCGGTGTTCTGCACCATCACCATGCCGTTGCGGTCGTCGATGTTGGTTATGGCGGTGGCATCAGCCGGCAGTCCGTCGAAGAATAGTTTCTTGCAGCGAAGGTACTCGGCGAAGGTGCCGTGGTAATCGAGATGATCGTGGGTGAGGTTGGAGAATATGCCGACCTTGAACTTCAGTCCCGCCACGCGGTCCTGCTCGATGCCGATGGAACTGACTTCCATGAAGCAGTACTCGCAGCCGGCATCTGCCATTCGGCTCATCAGGGAGTTGATGGTGATGGGGTCTGAAGTGGTGTTGTCGGTCTCGAGGCGTTCGGTGCCGACGTAGTTGGCGATGGTCGAGAGCAGGCCGCAGTTGTAGCCGAGGCCCATGAAGAGGTGGTACAGGAGGGTTACGGTCGTGGTCTTGCCGTTGGTGCCGGTGATGCCCACGAGCTGTAGCTTCTCAGACGGATGGCCATAGAAGTTGGCGGCGCAGAGGGCGAGGCCTTTGCGGTCGGCGGAGACGACCGCCGCCGCGCCCGCCCCTGTGGCCGCGTCTATGTATTTGTGGCCGTCCGTAGCGAAGCCCTTGACGGCCACGAACAGCGCGCCGGGCTCCACCTTGCGCGAGTCGCTGCAGATTGAGACGACCTGGGTCCCGGGCTCTCCGCAGACTATCTCCGCGCCAGTATTCCTGATGATGTCTTCAAGTCTCATTTCAAGGTGATCTTTACTGTGCCGCCCTTTGTCGCGGCCGTTCCGGCCTTCGGGGACTGGGTGGCGACATGGCCCGTTCCCGTGTATTCACATTTCATCCCGCTGTTCTCTATGGCGTACAGCGCGTCCCTGAGGCCAAGTCCCGACAGGTCGGGAACGACCGGTGAGTCAAGCGTCTGGGCGAGCATCTCTCCCGCAGGCATGGGCGGTACGCCCGACTTGGGCTCGAGCGTCTCCATCCAGACGGGGTCCATCGACCAGATGCCGTCCACGATGTCGCGGGCAGCCAGGGCGGGGAGCGTTCCTCCGTAGAAACTCTCGCCGCTGAGGACCGAGTAGATGACCACGATGAACGAGTACTTCGGCTGCTCTGCCGGGAAGAAACCCACGAAAGTGGCCTGGTTCTTCTTGCGCCCCCATTCGTCATTGTAGCGTCCCGCGGCGGTCTTGGAGTCCTGGGCGTCCAGGACGATACGGGCCGTTCCTGTCTTGCCCGCGACCTTGAACTTGGTGTTCTTCAGTCGCGTGGCGGTACCGCTCTGGACGACCGCGGTCAGGCCGCGGGTAATGGTATCGGCCGTGGCCCGTGAGCAGATCGATGCGTTCAGGATGCTCGGACCGAGCTTCTCCTTCACGACTCCGTTCTTCTCGATGTCCTCGACGAGGTACGGTTTCATCATCTTGCCCTTGTTGGCTATGGCGTTGTAGAAAGTCAGGATGTGCAGGGGTGTCTCGGTGACGGAATAACCGTATGCCGTCGTGCCGAGGCTGGTGATGCTCCAGGAGTCCCTGTCAGGCGAAGGCACCGAAGGGGCGGCCATGCCGTCCAGGTCGAAGTCGAACGCCTCGCCGAGCTTGTACATGTACAGCTTGTCGATGAAGTCCTTCGGATGTTTGGAGTAGTTGCTCACGGCTAGATGTGCGAACACGTAGTTCGAGGACATCTCCAGGCCCTTCAGGATGGTTATCTCATTGGTGCCGTACTGGCGCTCGTAATCGTAGATGTGCTGGTCGAGAGGCAGGGTGCCTTCCTTTCCGTGGTTTGTCGGAATGGTTTCCTCGAGGGAATGGATATATCCGTCCTCCAGGAGGGTCATGATTGTCGAGGCCTTGAACACGGATCCGGGCTCTCCGGCGCGTCCGATGGCGTAGTTGTAGGACTCTTCCATCTGGCCTGTCTTGGGGTCGCGCTTGAGGTTGACCATGGCCCGGATGGCTCCGGTGGCGACATCCATGACTATGGCGCAGCCGCCCTCGATCTTGCGGTTGGTGTCGATCTGTGCCCTGAGCGAGCGGTCGGCGAGGTCCTGGATGTCCACGTCCAGCGTGGTCCTGACATCCAGGCCGTCCACCGGCCTGACGGCCGTGCTGTCGAAGACCTGGACGGTCTTGCGCCCGTCCTTCCTGGTCGTATAGCGGTATCCCTCGTCACCGTGGAGCTTGGAGTTGAACTTGCCCTCGATGCCGATGTAGTTGTTGGTGCTGGCGTCGGTATTGTCGCGCACGAAGCCGATGACGCGCCGCGCCAGGGTGCCGTACGGGTACTGCCTGACATCCTTCTGCGTCACGATGAGTCCGCCCTTGTACTGTCCTTCGCGGAACAGCGGGAGCTGCTTGATCTCCTGCAGGGTATCATAGTCCACGGGGGTGCCGATTGAGCGGTAGCGCCTGCCGTTCTCGCGGTCGCGGCGTATCTGGTCATAGTACTCGTCTGCGGTCTTCTCAGGGAAGAAGCGTGCGAGCCCCGCTGAGAGTTCGCGGGCCTTGCCCAGCCACTCCTGCTCGCGGGCTTTCCCGTTCTGGCTGTCCTTCGAGAATTCGTCCTTCAGGACCGAAGGGTCCATGGCGATGGTGTACGAAGGGAAGGAGATGGCCAGCATGCGGCCGTCGCGGGCGAGGATAGCTCCGCGCGCCGGACGGATGATGTCCTT
>JAFYZE010000256.1 GCA_017548805.1 Bacteroidales bacterium | reverse complement strand
TCGGTTATCATCAGCTTATCTTGCTATAATCCTTGATATTGTACTTGTCCTTCTGGAGTTCCCGTGTAAGCGGGATGTTTTTGGGCGACGAGAGGAACGGGTCCGACTCCAGTATGTGTTCGGCATATACCCTGGCCTCGTTCAGGATGCCTCCGTCGCGGACGAGCGAAGCGATGTTAAGGGCGATGGGCAGGCCGCTCTGCTGAGTGCCCTCGAGGTCTCCCGGGCCGCGCATCTTCATGTCTTCTTCGGCGAGTTCGAATCCGTTCTCAGTCGCGACCATCAGGTCGAGGCGGCGCTGCGACTCCTTGGACACTTTCTCGTCCTTGACGAGGATGCAGTACGATTTTTCGCTGCCGCGCCCGACGCGGCCCCGCAGCTGGTGCAGCTGGCTGAGGCCGAAGCGCTGTGCGCTCTCGATGACCATGACCGAGGCATTGGGGACGTCCACTCCCACCTCGATGACGGTCGTGGACACCAGAATGTCCGCGCGACCCGCGGCAAACGCAGACATGTTGAAGTTCTTGACTTCATTGGTCTGCTGTCCGTGGACTATCGCAACCTTGTAGTCCGGCAGGGGGAAAGCCTTGACAATCTCCTCATATCCGGCTTCCAGGTTCTTCAGGTCCATTTTTTCGCTCTCGAAGATGAGGGGGAAGACAACGAAAACCTGCCTGCCCTTGGCGATCTCGTCACGCATGAACTTGTAGAGCGCGCGACGCTTGCCCTGGCCGATGAGCATGGTCTGGACGGGCTTGCGGCCCGGCGGCAGTTCGTCGATGACCGAGACGTCAAGGTCGCCGTACAGCGTCATCGCCAGCGTCCTCGGTATCGGCGTCGCCGTCATTACGAGTATGTGTGGAGGCACACATACTCGTCCTGCGGATGTTTTCACCCCCTGCACCCCCTCAAGGGGGATGGCGCGGATGTCGCTATCGCGACCGCGCGGCTCTCGCGCTCCAGAATCAAGGATAGGTCCCTTGGCCCAGAGCTTCGAGCGTTGGTCGACGCCGAAGCGGTGCTGCTCGTCGATGATGGCGAGACCGAGGGCGCGGAAGCGGACGTCGTCCTCGATCAGCGCGTGCGTGCCGATGAGGACGCCTATGCTGCCATCCTCGAGGCCGGCATGGATTTCGCGCCGCTCCTTAGTGGTGCTGCTGCCCGTAAGCAGAGCGCAACGCACGCCGGTGCCTTCAAGGTACCGGCTCACATTGGCGTAATGCTGCTGCGACAGGACCTCTGTCGGAGCCATGATGCAGGACTGGAAGCCGTTGCCGTATGCGATGAGGCAGGTGAGGACGGCGACCATGGTCTTGCCAGACCCGACGTCGCCCTGCAGAAGGCGGTTCATCTGATGGCCGCTGGTAAGGTCTGCGCGTATTTCCTTGATCACGCGCTTCTGTGCGCCGGTGAGGTCGAAGGGGAGCTTCTTGTACAAGGCATTGAAGGCGTCACCGACCTTGGGCATGCGGATGCCGACTTCGCTGCGGCTGCGTATGTATTTCTGTTTCAGGAGGGAGAGCTGAAGGAAGAACAGCTCCTCGAACTTGAGGCGGTACGATGCCTTGAGCAGTGCATCCGCGTCCTGGGGGAAGTGGATGTTGCGGATGGCGAACTTTAGCGGGACCAGTTCTTTTTCACGCAGGATATACTCTGGAAGCGTCTCTTCGATCTCGGGAAGACATGCGTTGAGGGCGGCGGCCTGTAGACGGTTCATCACCTTGCCGGTGATGCCCGCATTCTTGAGTTTCTCCGTGCTCGGATACACCCCCGTAAGGGTGCCGACCCCGGTGTGGACCTCGCCCGGAGAAGGGGGATTGTCCACCTCCGGGTGGACTATGTTCATCCGGTTGCCGAAAGTCTGGGGTTTGCCGAAGAAAATGAAAACGCTTCCGGGCGTCAGCCTGTCCCAATTCCATTTGATGCCCTTGAAAAAGACCATCTCCATCTCTCCCGTGCTGTCCGCGACGATCACGCTCAGGCGCTTGACGGCGTTGAAACGCATGGTCTTGGCGCCGGACTTGTCCTTCGGGCAGTTGTCGATCTCCGTACCCGCCTGACTGCGCTGGATGAATATCGAACTTCCGGGGCCGTAGAGTGTGGCACGTATCACCCTGGCCATAACCTGCACGTGAGCGACGTCAGGAGTGATCTCAGCTATACGCTGGATGCTGCTCCTGTCAATATAACGGAACGGATACAGGTGTATGAGGTCCTCGAACGTTTCGATCTGCAGTTCATTCTTCAGCAGCATCGCACGCTTTGGTCCCACTCCCGGCAGGTATTGGATATCCGACTTCAGTTGTGTCATGTTCTGGCACAAATATACGCATTTCTCCTCAATTCCTCTTCTCCTTTTTTGTCATTCACCTCTATTCTTTCGCACCCGTGCGAGTTTTGAGCATAATCCCGCACCGTTTGGATGATTCCGCGTGATCGGTGCGGGTTTTTGCCGTTTTTCCGCACTGGTTGGCTGATTTCGCACGATCGGTGCGGGTTTTGGTCTATTTCCCGCACGGAATTGCATTTTTCGCTCAAGCGGTGCGTGTTTCTGCCGTTTTCTCGCACGGATTGACTAATTTAGCCCGTCCAGCGGATTTCGCCCTGGAGGTTTTACTTCAAGGCTTTTAGTGGGTAGAGGGAGTTGACGGTCTGCAGGTCGAGGTTCAAGATGCGTTGGATTTGAGAGTTGCTTGCTGCATAGTCATTGTGCATCACCTTTGCCAACTCGACTTTTCCCTTTATATCAACTTCGGAGGGCCTCCGAGCAGCAAATCTTTTCTTGCATTCCAGCAGCATAGCCGAAAACATCTCATCGTCTGTCAGGACCACGGAGTCCCCAAGCCGTCTGGCTTCCTCACTGTAGGCTTCGAAGTTCTTGGACAAAAGAGAGAAATACTGGTGCGCATCCCTGAACAGCCCTTCTCCTTCACTGACCTTACAGAAACTTGGCGGGTAGATGAATCCGTTCCTGAACCTGTATCCTTCCGGGAGGTCGATTGTCCTTCCATGAAAGATCTCGCGGCGCCTTTGGTGGGTCAATGATGAAAAGGGGACTCCCGTATCCTCCCGTGACATGGGATTGAAGTAGTATGCTCCTGTTCCCCATGGGTAGGAAAATGGAGTGAATGCGGGGTTGACAACATATCCGTTCCTATGGATATAGATGATTTCGTTTCTGAGCATCTGAAGGCTGGTAATCGGAATGGGATCACAGTTGAAGGATGACAGGTCGACATCCCTTCCCTGTAGTTTCAGATATCTCTTGAGCCTTTCCCGCCGTCTGGATATGTAAAGGATACAGGTTTCCCTCGTTCCTTCCACCAAATCGTGTATGTGGTTTCCCATCAGAGAGTTGGCATAGATGACAATGCCGGTCTCTGCTGCGCAGATTGCGGCGGATGACATCCCGAAACGATAATCGTCTTCAGTAAAGAAAAGGACCTCCTGCAGCTGGCCTGGGGTGGTAAGATGCCAGAACGAACCGGAGTTCCTGAAGCGGTACTCACAAATGGCCTCTTTCTCGGAAAAGGACATCGGCCGTTTTCCGAAGGGCGTAGTATAGTTACTCATAGCATTAGTTTAAGTTATCAAACCTTTTTTGCAATTATCGAAAAATGGATTGACTCTCGCAAGCAAACACTTTTGTTTTTCTGCGGCCGTGCGAGTTTTGGCCGTTTTCCCGCACGGGTTGGCTGATTTCGCGTGAACGGTGCGGATTTTTGCCGTTTTTCCGCACGGTTGGGGAGAAATCCGAACGGTTGGGGAGAAAAAAGATGAGGGGGAAGAGGATTTCGAGGGAGGTGAGGGATAAGAGAGCCGGTTGGCAGTATGCAGGGATGACGGCGGGAGTGAGGTTAGCGGGAATGGCGGTTGGAGCGGTCGGAACAGTTGGAGCGGTTGGAGCGGTTGGAGCGAAGCCAGGATACGATCAGGAGGATGGAGAGGATGGAACCGATGATGACGGCGACTATGGATGCCTCGGCACCGAAGGGACCTCCGGTGATGATGTCCGGACCGGTGATCTCGGGGATGAAGATGCTTTCCCCGGCATTCCCTCCCGATACTGCGAAGCCGAGGATATTGCCCTGCATGTAGTTCCAGGCCCAGTGGATGCCTATCGGCATCCAGAGAGTGCCGGAATACTTGTAGGCGGCGCTGAGCATGATGCCGGCCTCAATGGCTATCGCCAGGCCGGCCCACCACGTGGCGCCGGGATTGGTCAGGTGGGCGGCTCCGAAAATGATTGCGGAGACGGCGAAAGCCACGACAGTGTTGAACTGCTCATCGATCATTTTGAACAGGATACCCCTGAATATGATCTCTTCGCACGCTGCGGTCAGAAAGAACATTGAAAGTGCCCTTATCTGGGGCATGAGGTCGAAACTGACATCCTTGATTCGATAGCATCCTGCCAGTGCGATAATGCCGGCGACCAGTATGAAGTATATGATGCCGAGAAGGAATCCTTTTCCGGTCTCTGGAAGACATCGTCCGAGAGGCAAACCATTGTTGCTGCTGCGGCCGCCGAGTCTGTCCCAGAGTCTCTCCCAGAGAGAAAAGAGTACGATCGCGCCTATGCCGAGGGCGATGGCGGCCGCCGCCTGGGCGCCGTCACCGGCCCGGCCGGCAAGGCCGCTCAGCCCCTGTGAAACGCCGTAATAGACTAAGAATACCAGGATGCCCAGCAGAAAGCAAGGAATCCAGAATAACAGTTTCGTCTTTCTTCCGGGTATCGACATATCAGCGTCTGACCGAAGCGATCTTGTTCCAGCGCAGTACGTTGGCTGCGATGATGATGCCAAGGACGATGGCGATCGTGACTTTGACTGCTGTGAATCCTGCGTTGAGGGAATCCGCCATCCGCTCGGAGACTACATAATACGAACTCCAGAAGACTCCTGCGCCCGGTATCAGCGGAAAGTCTCCGCAAATAAGGAATACCGTCCCCGGGCATTTCAGCCTGACGGCGAAGAAGCGGGAGAGGAATGCCACGATGGTGGAGGCGATAAGCGTGCCGCCCACGACGGAAAGGGGAGTGTAGCGGACTACCAGGAGGTATGCAAGCCAGCCCAGCATTCCCACTATGCCCGAAGGAAGATAATACTCTCTCGGGACGCCGAAAAGTACGGCGAAGGATGCCGTGCCTATCAGGGCGGCGGCCATCTGGAACGGCAGGTGTGCAGTAAGAGGGTCGGTAAGCGTACCGCTAAGCTGAATCATGCTGCCTGCTATATAGCTGTGTATCAGGAAAGTCACGCATACTCCGATCGCTATGGAAAGGAATACAAGGACTGCGTCCAGCAGGCGGGTAATGCCGGCAAGATAGTCTTCGTTGGCGATGTCCCTCAGGCCATTTGTAAACGCAACTCCCGGAATGAGCGGTATCAAGGTCCCGATGATCATGTTGCCGAGATTGACGCCGAATCCCCACTTGTGGAAAAGTATGCACAGCAGCGTGCCCAATGCTCCGGAACAGATGTTTCCAAGGGCTTTTGACATGTTCGGGATGCATACCAGCAGCAGAAAGAGGTAGACGGCAGTTCCGGCTACGAGGGCTGCAGCACAGTCTGCCAGGCTTCCTCCGAAAATAGCGCAGAACGCTCCGCTGCCCAGGGCAGCTCCAAGGAACTGCTCCCATTTAGGCTTGGCCGGCTTGTTCCTTATCTCGTCCAGGCGTTGCCTGGCTTCCTCAAGGGTATACTTGCCGGCGCTTATCTCACGGGACAGTTGGTTGACATCCACGACCTTGTCAAGGCGTGCTCCCTTGATGGGGATGAAATCCACGTTGGCATAAGAACTCCCGGTAGTGAAGATACCGTTGCTGAGTACGAAGAAATGCTCTTTGTCCACGCCGTAGGAGCTCGCAATAATCTTCATGGTCTCTTCGACACGTGATATCTCCGCACCGTTTTCCAACAGCATGTGCCCGGCTTCGGCGGCAAAGGCGAGTATTTCGTTTGAGCGTTCGGTCGTCATGATTGCGTCCGTGGTGATTACTCGCTCTGGGGAGCGGGCCTTGGATTGGTGGCGATGTCCTCCAGCTGGACAAGAATCTCGAGGGATGACGCCAGCTCTTCCGGCGGGCATTCATTGAGGACTACGTCCTTGAATGCCCGCACTTCCTGGACGGCCGCCTCGGACTCGCCGTAGTCGCTCAGGAACTGTACCCTGTAGTAAAGCACGGCCAGGCGGCTGGGGATGTCGCCGTATCCGCAGGCCATGTAGCCCCTGTATATCTCGTCGCAGAACGAATCCATGACTGAACGGTCCCCGATCAGGCGGTAGATCATGCCCATCGAGCGCAGCAGGTCGGTATAGTGCGGAGGGACATAACCGTCCTCTCCTCCCATTGCTACGACTGTCTTGACCATCGCCAGGTTGAAATTCAGCAGGTCATCCATTTCGCGGTAAAAGTCCTCCGACGCCTTCATGTTGAAGATAACGTCCGACCACGCGCTGGTGAAGAACACATACTGCGCGGTAGTATTGCGGAGATAGATGATGATGTTGCTGAAATTGTTGTCCTCCTGCGTGAAATCGTATGCACCGGCATAGTCACCGGCGCTGAAGCGCTCGGCGAAACCTATCCAGGACCTGAGCAGCGAGTCCGCCGGAACCGTCACATTGTCAGGATATTCCGGCCCGCCCGTGCTGTTGCGCAGGCTGTCGATGAACTGTATTTCGGGAGAGTAATCCTTCGGGTCGTACTTGAGCTCCCGCTTGCATCCCGCAAGCGAAAGCAGGATGGCCATGGCCGTCAGCAGCGCTGCCGGCAGGATATTGAATGCTTTGCTGTGAGTCATTTGCCCGTCTATCGGAGAGATTCGTGCAACCTGACATCGATGCCCGAACCCTCAAGTCCGTCCTTGATGGCCTGCATGTCGGTGTTGCTGAGATGATAGGGGACAAGTACCTTGGGCTTGATAACTTGTGCAGCGTGTATGCATTGCTCCACGGTCATCGTGTAAGGCTGGTTGGCAGAAAGGAACGCGACGTCGATATCCTTGAGGTTGGCATACTCTTCAATGTCTTCGGAGTCGCCGGAGACGAAGATGCGCAGTCCGCCGACGGTCAGAAGGTAACCGTTGCCGTTGCCTTTGGGGTGGAACTGCTCCCTGCCCTCAGTGGTGTTGTACGCCGGAGTGGCTTCAATGGTGATTCCCTTGTCTGCCTTGGTGCTCTCGCCGTTGCCCATCACCTCGCCGTAACCCAGCTGTCCCTGTGACTTGGCATTGGCTATCAGGCGGGTGTCTTCCTTGGTCAACATGTCGATGGTCTCCTTGTTGAGATGGTCTCCATGCTCGTGGGTGATCAGGATAAGGTCGGCCTTCGCAAACGAGCTATAGTCGGCATTCCTTCCACTGACCGGGTCGATGTGGATGATGTAGTCCTTGTAGGTGACGGAGATGGAGCCGTGGCTGATGCAGTTGATGTCCACCATGCCGCCCTTGGCCTTGAAGGATTCGACATTGGGGTCATTCACCGACTTTGTGGCGCAGGCCGCCACCGTGACTGCCGCTGCGAGAGCGCAAATAATTGCCAAGTATTTCATTGTTGTTGTTTTATATCCATAC
>JAFYZE010000255.1 GCA_017548805.1 Bacteroidales bacterium | reverse complement strand
ATGGTTCGGCCGTCGGGGGCCGGCCAGCTGCGCCACTGGTAGCCGTAGACCGGCCCCAGGTCGCCGTTGGCGTCGGCCCACTCGTCCCAGATGGAGACTCCGTGGTCCTTGAGATACTTGATGTTGGTGTCGCCGGCGATGAACCACAGCAGCTCATAGATGATGGACTTGAGATGCACCTTCTTGGTGGTGAGGAGGGGGAAGCCCTCGCTCAGGTCGAAGCGCATCTGGTGGCCGAACACGCTCTGCGTGCCCACGCCGGTGCGGTCCTTCTTGATGACGCCTTCGCTGCGGATACGCCTCAGCAGGTCGAGGTACTGTTTCATTCTACGGTCCTGAATGCGAAGATAATGGCCTCCTGGTACACCTCTCCCGGACGGAGCACGGTGCTGGGATATTCGGGCTTGTTGGGCGAATCAGGGAAGTGCTGGCACTCAAGCGCCACGCCGTAGTTGTTGCCGTAGACATGGCCGGACTTGCCCGTAGGGCAGCCTGCAAGCCAGTTGCCGGTATATACCTGGATGCCGGGCTGGGTGGTGAAGATCTCGACCAGGCGGCCGCTCTTTTCCGACCAGAGCTTGGCAGCGGCCTGGAGCTGGCCGGGCTCGGCGCCGTCGATGACCCAGCAGTGGTCATAGCCGTTGCCTATCTTGAGGGGACCGAAGTCGGCACGGATGTCGCGGCCGATGGGTTTGGCGTTGACGAAGTCCATCGGGGTGCCGGCCACGGGCTCGCTGTCGCCGAGCGGGATCTGCGTGTCGTCGGTCGGAAGATATTCCGAGCAGTTGAGCTTGAGCATGTGGTCGAGTATGGTGCCGCTGCCCTCTCCGTCCATGTTGAAATAGACGTGGTTGGTGAGGTTGACCACGGTCGGGGCGTCGCATTCGGCGGTGAAAGTGAGCTTCAACTCGCAGTCCTCGCTCCACTCGTAGTGGGCGACAACCTTGAGGTTGCCGGGATAGCCCTGCTCGCCGTCCTCGGAGAAATACATGAACTCCACGGCATCGCCAACGATGCGGCTGTCCCAGATCCTCTCCGCGAAGCCCTCGGGGCCTCCGTGGAGGTGGTTGGGGCCGTTATTGATAGGGAGGGTATACTCCACGCCGTCAAGTGTGAACTTTCCCTTGGCGATGCGGTTGGCGAAGCGTCCGGGAACCTTGCCCAGGAACGGGCCGTCGTGATAGTATGCTTCCTGGGAGTCATATCCGAGCACGACGTCGGCGAGCTTGCCGTCCCTGTCAGGGACGCAGATGGAGACGATGCAGGCTCCGAGCTCCGAGAGGACGACGCAAGCGCCCTTGGAGTTGGTAAGCGTGTAGTAACGGGCTGTTTTCTTGATATCCATGGTCTTTTCTGTTTAATTTCGACATTGGTGCGTGCGAATGTCAAATTTAAACAAAAAAAACGTTAATCCCTACGGATGGACTCCAAAAAGGCGAAAACGCGCTCCTCCGGAGCGTCTTTCATGATGACGCGCTTGTCCGCGTCCAGGACATACAGGGAAGGGATGGCGCGGACATGGTACAGGAGGTCCTCGCGGATCATCATGTCGGGGTCATAGCCGTTGAACCATTCGCGGGGATAGAAGGACTGGTACTCCTTCCATGCTTGGATGTCCCCGTCGATATAGACGTTAACGACAGCCAGACGGCCGTCGGAGATCAACTCCGGAAGGAAAGGCATGGACCTGAGGTTCTCGATGATCGCCTTGCAGGCCTCGCAACCGGGATTGGAGAAGAAGAGCAGGGTATGGCCGGCGCGGATGTCGTACAGGCGGCGGGAGCGGCCGGCATTGTCCGTGAAACGGAAGTCGGCCGCCGGCGTCCCGATGGCGTTCATCGCGCACATGCGCGCCGTGAACGCGTAGGAGGGCGCCTGCGTAGGGTCGGTGAGCGGAGACTCCGCGAGCCCGCGGACATACGGCAGATAGAGGTCCTCGTTCCGGAACGGGGAGTTGGGGTCGTAGAGATAGTGCTCGGCAAACCAGGAAAAGACTTCCCAGACATTGGACAGGGAGTCGGCAGCCTGCGCCGCCTCAACCTTGGAGAACAGCGTCTCCATCCCTTTCTGCCCGTCTTTGACATCCTGGTTCCCAAGGATGGAGACGAAAGTGGAGAAATTGTCCTCGACCTTGTCCTTGGACACGCCGCAGACTGTCAGCGAATCGCACAGCATGCCGGCAGCGCCGGAAAAGAAACGGTCCCAGTAATGCTCCGTGGCATACGCCTGCCTGTCCGCCGCATCGGTGTACATGGCAGGAATCTGTATCATGGGGAAATCCCGGACGGGCGCGGCGGCAGAGTCGGATGTCCGGCCCTGACGGGGTCCGCATCCGGCCGCCAGCGCGGCAACGACCGCAAGCCTAAGCAAAAATCCTGGCTTCATTGTTCTCTTCCAGAAGGGCCTCGGAGATATTGATGATGAAGTCGCCGATCTTCTCGAGCTCGTTGACGATGTCCATGTAGAACACTCCGATCTGGTACTGGTAGTCATCCCTCTCGATATTGGAGATGAGTTCCTCACGGAGGCTGTTGCGGTAGACGTTGATATTGTACTCGGCATCGGACGCGTTGGAGATATCCTTGAGGGTCTTGTCCTCGGCGTGGAGGTTGTCAAGCATGGCCTTGTAAGCCGTCTCGACATTGTCCATGAGACGGTTGAGTTTCCTGAGCATCACGGCGTCGAAATACTTGCCGTGCACGTGGATGCGGCGGAGCATGCGGCCTATGGCCTCGCCGGAGTCACCGAGACTCTCCATTTCGCCGATGATCTTGTAGATGCTCTTGATGCGGACGATCGAGGCGTTGCTGAGCTCGCCCTTGGAAACCTCGCCGATATACTGGGCGATCTCGTATTCGATGTTGTCGGTGATGGCCTCGTACTTGACCAGCTTGTCGTTGACGGTCTCGAACTTGTCGGGATCCGGCTCATTGACGGCCGCACGGACATACGCAAAGCCCTTGTAGCATATCTCGCCGAAATGCACGACCTCCTGCTTGGCCTCATTGAGCGAAAGCTCTGCGGTATTTAGCGGGCCGCGGCTGATGTACTTGAGGCGGAACACCTCTTCCTCTCCCTTGGGGGACGGCACCATCCAGGTGACGATCTTCTCGATCACAGGGACGAACCAGATGAGGATCATGGTGTTGATGACGTTGAAGAGGGAGTGGAGCGTAGCCACGCTGTATGGCAGCGATGCCACCAGCGCATGTCGTGTCTGCTCGTCAGCCGCACCGAAATCGGTCGTGGCGGGGTTGGGGAATCCGAACAGCTCGACGATGGATCCTACAAGACGCAGGAACGGATGGAACAGGCAGAACACCCAGCATACTCCGAAAACATTGAACAGCATGTGGGCGCGCGCCGTTCGTTTAGCCGAGACATTGGCGACCGACGCGGCGATGTTGGAGGTAATGGTGGTACCGATATTCTCGCCGAGGACCATCGCGGCAGCCATTTCGAAGGGGATGTAGCCGTTGGCTACGAGGACCATGGTGATGGCCATAGTGGCCGCAGAGGACTGGAGCATGAGCGTCATCAGGGCGCCCGTGACCATGAATATCAGGATCGAGCCTATACCGAAGCCTGTAAGGTGCGAAAGGAAGACGCGGACCGGGTCGTTGTCCAGCAGCATCGTGGAAGTCTCGCGGAGGGTGCTGAGACCGAGGAACAGGAAGGCGAAGCCCATGACGAACTCGCCGAAGTTCTTGTTGTTCTTCTTCTTGGAGGCGATCAGGAGATAGCCGAGGAACATCAGCGGCACCGCTATGGCGCCGAGACTGAAGGATCCGCCGCCGAAGGAAAGGGCGAAGATCCAGGCCGTCACCGTGGTACCGATGTTGGCACCCATGATGACTCCGATGGCGTTGGCCAGGGAAAGGAGACCGGCATTGACGAAGCTGACCAGCATCAACGTCGTCGCGGTCGAAGACTGGACGAGGGCGGTGACGACGATACCTGTCAAGACTCGCTTGAACGCGGTGGAGGTCATGGCAGCCATGAAGGACCTCAGCTTTTCGCCGGCCATCTTCTGAAGTCCGCCGCTCATGAGGGACATTCCGTACAGGAACATGCCCAGCGAGCCTAACATCGTGCAGACTTGGAGAAACGTACTCATGTGTTATATAACTCTACTTAATTTCGGTACAAATTTACTGATTTTTGTTAGATTTGCCTAACGGATGAAACGGATAGGAGCCATATTTTTCCTGCTGCTTGCGGCGTTTTCCGCAAGGGCGCAGCTCTTCTCCTCCGGGGACGACCCCGGAAGAGTGAAATGGAGCACCGTATCGTCTGAACATTTCCGGCTGATATATCCCGTGGGGAACGACTCGCTGGCACTGCGCTACGGCCTTGCCCTGGAGCAGTACCTCGAGCCGGTGGGCGCGAGCATAGGCTACAGCCCCAATGCCCGGTACCGCCGTCCGATGCCCGTCATCCTGCACGCCTACACGGCCAAGGCCAACGGATCCGTGGTCTGGGCTCCGCGGAGGATGGACCTGTTCACAAGGCCACAGTCCCTTGCTCCGGAACCCCTGGAGTGGATTACCGAGCTTGCGGTGCACGAGTCGCGGCACGTGGCACAAATGCAGTTCGCGCGGGACAGGGGCTTCGGCATCCTCAACGCCTTTACGGGCCAGCTTTTCACCGGCGCGATGGCAGCCTTATATCCCGGACCGGCCCTGCTCGAGGGTGACGCAGTCGCGGCCGAGACCGGACTGACGCAGGCCGGCCGCGGGCGCTCCGCCGATTTTCTGGAATACTACAGGGTGAGCTTCGCTGACGGGGATTTCAGGAACTGGTACCGCTGGCGCTGGGGGTCGCAGAAGCTTTATACGCCTGACCATTATCGTGCGGGATACCTGCTGGTATCCGGAACGAGGTCCCTGTACGGCGACTCTTTCTTCACCAAACGTTATTACGAGAACATTGTGGAGCCCTGGTGGCCCTTCCCCCTCTTCGTCCTGCAGCGGACGCTGCGGGAGACATCCGGAAAGGGACTTAAAGCGACCTGGGCGGAGATAGCGGCCGGGCAACAGGCCCGTTGGGCGGCGGACGAGGCCGCGCGCGGGCCTTTCGGCACGCCCACGCAGCTTACCCGCCAGGGGCGGCTTTTCACCGAGTACTACAGCCCCGAAGCTGCGGGGAATGAAGTATATGCCCTTAGGCAGGGGTTGGCCGCCGCGCCGCAGCTGGTCCGGGTACTCCCGGACGGGCGGGCTGATGCCATACGCCCCTTCGCCTTGAGCACGAGCGCGCTGCGCTATTCCGAGAGCCTGGGGCGGCTGTTCTGGAGCGAGATCACTCCGGACCCCCGCTGGTCGCTCAAGTCCGATTCGCATATATTCTACATCGAGCCCGGCAACTCCAGGGTGCACAGGCTGACTGCCGAAGGCAGCCTGGCCAATCCCTCCCCTGCTCCGTCGGGGAACGAAGTGGCCGTGACGGAGTATACCGTACAGGGCGGGTCCGCCGTACTTGTCATTGACGGCAACGACGGCCGGACGCTCAGGCGCCACACGGCGCCGGACGGCCTCCAGGTCGTGGAAACGGCCTGGCTGGACGGACGGCCCGTCGCCAGCGCCATCTCCTCCGAGGGCTTCGGCATCTACGATGTCGACGGAGGCTTCAAGGTGCTGATGGAGCCGCGCCCTGACAAAGTCAGGCAGCTGCGGTCAGTGCCGGACGGCGTGCAGTTCGTCAGCGACCGTAATGGCGTGAACGAACTGTATCTGCTCGGCAGCGACGGCCCAGTCGTCAGGCTGACCAACAACCGCTTCGGAGCTTCAGATTTCCTCCCCTTGGAAGACAGCCTGGTCTTCGCCGCCCTGACTCCCGAGGGCAGAATGCTTTATAGTGAGCCCTTGCCTGCCGCACCGGTCCCTGCCGCCACATCGGGCGTTTTTCCCATTGCCGACAGGCTCTCCAAACAGGAGACCTTCCTGTCAGGTTCCACCCCTGTAAGCCTGAGCAACGCGGAGAACCTTTTCTCCGCCCCTAAGCCCTATCGCAAGCTCCCCCACCTGCTCCGCCTGCATTCCTGGGCGCCGGTATTCATCGATTATGACGCCGTCTCCAGCTTCAGCTTCGAGAAGCTGTCATCCGCCGCCGGCCTCGGAGCGACCGCCATGTTCCAGAACGACCTCGGTACGGCCACCGCCGTGGCTGGTTATTCCGCAAGGCGGGAAGTAGTGGAATTGGAGCCGCACTGGGAGCATTCCTTCCACGGGAAATTCACATACAGCGGCCTCTATCCGGTCATCGAACTCAGCACCGACATCGGCGGCAGCAATGCTCGCAGATACCTGTGCAACAGTATACAGCACGGTGACCGCAAAACCCTTTCCCTTGCCGGGAAAGATATGGATATCCCTTCTTTCAGGACCAAGGCTTCGGTCTATATCCCCTGGGATTTCTCTAGGAACGGCTGGTACCGCGGACTGGTGCCGCGCCTTGACTTTACTTTCTCCAACGACATCGTCAACACGGCTGAGATCTACCAGACGCTGATCACCATGATAGGCGAAGAGCCCGGCATTTTCCGGGAACCGACAGGCGCGGGGCCGGGGCGCAGCGTGCCGCTGCTGCGCGCCACGGGCGCCGTGCGCGGCTACGCGATGCTCGGCCGCGCCCGCTCCGCCATATACCCGCGCTGGGGACTCGGAGCCGAAGCCGGCTTCGGCATGCGCCCCATGTCCACGGAGATGTTCGCCCCCGCGGCTTATGCTTACATGTACGGATACGTCCCCGGATTGATGAACACGCACGGGATTAAGGTCACTGCCATCTGCCAGACCCGTTTCGACGGCCGGTTTGCGGACGTCATCGTGAATGTCCTCCCGAGGGGAATGAACGGCATCT
>JAFYZE010000254.1 GCA_017548805.1 Bacteroidales bacterium | reverse complement strand
TAAGTCAATTTTCCTGACAAGATTACAAAGTTAACATATTTTTGTTTATATTTGCACCCGCAAACCGCAAAGGAGAGGTGCTCGAGTGGCTGAAGAGGCGCGTCTGGAAAGCGCGTGACCTCCCAAAGGGGTTCGCGGGTTCGAATCCCGCCCTCTCCGCTGAAAGCCGGGGCTGAACAATTCAGCCCCGGCTTTTCGCGTCGAAGGCGGGATAATCCTCCCTTCCCCCCCCTGCCCTCGTCATCCCTCACCTTTCTGCCGAGGGATGTCGCACTTACCTCGTCATCCCTCACCTTTCTGCCGAGGGATGTCGCATTTACCTCGTCATCCCTCACCTTTTTGCCGAGGGATGTCGCATTTACCTCCTTATCCCTCACCTTTCCGCCGAGGGATGTCGCACTTACCTCATTATCCCTCACCTTTCTGCCGAGGGATGTTGCACTCGTGGTGGCAAAACTGGGGACAGTCTGGAGAACAAAAGGCCGGTTTTGTTCGTGGTGGGCTAGTTGGGGCGACTGCGTGAGCGCAGGAGGAATGGGGGAGGCTGTACGATCCTCCTGCGCGGTGGAAACCGGCCTCTGAGCGCGATTTATCCTGCGTAGGAGGATTCCCAAGTCCTCTATATTCCTCCTGCGCTCGCATAGGAGAGATGTCAGCTCTCGGAAGAGGGATGCCTGCACTTACGGCGTGGAATGATGTCTGGGCGTGGAGTGGAAAAAGCCTGCACACGGCATGGAAATGATCTGAGCCAGGAGCGGGGAAGGTTTGCATATAAAAAGGAGAAGGTCTGCACCCTTTGCAGACCTTCTCCTTTATCGGCGGGCACAATGCCGCTAGTTGTCGATGGCGTAGGTGATGGTGGCGACGCCGCGGACCTTCATGATGGCGGGGTTCTCCTCAGTGCTGTAGATGGAGAACTGTCCCTGGTCGGCGGTGATGATCTTGCCGAGCTTGCTGCCGTAGTTGGCCACGAACTGGGTGGCGGTGGTCTTGGCGTTGGCGATGGCCTCCTCGATCATCTCCTGCTTGAGGTCCTGGAATCCCGTGTAGTCATAGTTGATGTAGTTGTAGCCTCCGAGGGCTATGCCCTTGGAGAGGAGTTCGCCCTGTTTCATGACGATGTCTTTGACCAGGTCGACGTTGGAAGAGGTGATGGTGATAGGCGTCGTGAGCTTGTAGTTGAACGGGATGTACTCGTTGGACCAGCGGTTGGAGATGCGGTCGTCCACCTCGGGAGGGAGGATGGATATCTCGCTCTCGGACAGGCCGTTGCTCTTGAGGAAGTCGACTACGACCTGGTTGGTCTTCTGGATGTCGTTGTAGAGGGAGGGGAGGGCATCACCCGTCACGTAGGTGGAGAGCTTCCAAGTGATCTTGTTGGCCGGAACCTCGCGCTCGGAGAGTCCCTTGACGGTGACCTGACGGTCCTTGTCTATGAATCTGATGATGCCGCTCCTCAGGATGAAACCGAAGAGGATGAGGCTGAGGCCGACTATGACGGCCGCGATAATCTTGTTGTCTTTCATGGTAGAATTGTATTTTGACCGTGAAGATACCAAAAAAGATACCATTCCGGATTTCTTTTTGAAGGATTCTTCATTTTGTGACATGATTTTTGTATATTTACCATCGCGAACCTGGACTAACCGCCCCGAAAGGGGTCTTTAACATATTTCATTATGGAGATCAAGATCAAATCCTTGAAATTCGACGCTGACCAGAAGCTGGTCGCTTTCGTCGAGAAGAAAGTTTCAAAGCTGGAGAGGTTTTACGAGGGTGTGGATACCGTGGATGTGATCCTTTCCCTGCTTCCTGAGCCGGAGAACAAGAACGCCAGGATCCAGATCCATGTCCCGGGACAGGAGCTCATCATCGAGCGCAACGCCAGGACCTTCGAGGATGCCGTCACCGAGTGTGCCGATGCGATGAAGGAGAAACTGACCAGATTCAAGGAGAAGCTTTACGAAGGATAGCAGACATACTTTTATTTGTGAGGATGGTTGTCAAACCATCCTTTTTTTTTAACTTTGTGTTCCTATGGCCAAGAGTTCCGTGCAGATCCCGGCGCTGTGTGCGCAGCTCGCTGAAGATGCCCGCAAGGGCGTTTTCAAGCCGGTGTATCTGCTGATGGGAGACGAGCCATACTATCCCGACCTGGTCTGCGAGGCGGTCATGGAGAACTGCGTGGACGAGGGCTTCAAGGACTTCAACGAATACATATTCTACGGGGCCGACACCACGGCCGACAACGTCGTTTCCGCCGCCAGGCAGTATCCGATGATGTCGGACCGCATCCTCGTCGTGGTGAAGGAGGCGCAGCTGATGAAGGACATCGAGACGCTGCAGTACTACTGCCAGCAGCCGCTGGACTCGACGGTGCTGGTGGTGCTGATGCACAAGGCCTCCGTCGACAAGCGCAAGGCCTTCTACAAGAGCGTGCAGAAATGCGGCGGGGCCATCGTCGAGTCGCCCTCGCTGCGGGACTACGAGATCGCGGACTGGATAGTCCGCTATTTCCGCAGCCGCGGGCTGAGTATTTCGCCGGAGGCGGCTTCCCTGATGGGGGAGAGCACCGGCACTGAGCTCAGCACCATCGTGGTAGAGACCGACAAGCTCGTCAAGAATCTCCCGGAGGGGGTGGACACCGTGACGGTCGAGGACGTGGAGAAGAATGTCGGCATCAGCCGCCAGTTCAGCGTCTTCGAGTTGAGCCGCGAACTGGCGGCCCGCAACGCTGCCAAGGCGGTGCGCATCGCGACGCATATCGGCTCCGCCGCACGTTTCGCGATGCCCATGGCCGTCAGCGTGGTTTTCTCGCAGTTCTACAAGGTGCTCCGTTACGGCGCCCTGCTGCAGCGCAGCCCCAGGCCCTCCCCGGAGGAGAAAGCCGAGGCCCTGGCCGGCGTCAACCCTTATTTCTACCGCGACTATGACGTGGCGGTCCGCAACTATCCGCTCCCCAAGTGCATGCAGGTGATCTCCATCCTGAATGAATACGACTACAAGGGCAAGGGTGGCGACGGCGGAGACATGGACCAGGGAACCCTCCTCGTGGAGATGGTCACGAGGATACTCAACGTTTGAAATTTTTGAAAAACTTCAACTATTTGTTGTTTTTCAATATATTTTTATTATTTTTGCATTGCTAAACAGAAAGAACGAACAATGGGATTGATTGAGTGCAAGGAAGTTTGCAAGAGTTTCGGTGAGAAGGTGGCCCTCGACCACGTCTCCATCGACATCCCCGAGGGCAAGATTTTCGGACTGCTGGGCCCCAACGGCGCAGGAAAGACGACCCTCATCCGTATCATCAACCGTATAACCATCCCCAATTCCGGAGAGGTCCTGTTCAAGGGCGCCCCCATCACCCAGCGTGACGTCGAGAAGATCGGCTACATGCCCGAGGAGCGTGGACTCTACCGCAAGATGAAGGTGGGAGACCAGGCCATGTACCTCGCGCAGCTCAAGGGCATGAGTGCCCGCGACGCGCGTGCCGGACTCAAAGAGTGGTTCATCCGCTTCGGTATCCAGGACTGGTGGGACAAGAAAGTAGAAGAGCTTTCCAAAGGTATGGCCCAGAAGCTCCAGTTCATCACTACTGTGGTGCACAAGCCCAGCCTCCTGATCCTCGACGAGCCTTTCTCGGGCTTCGATCCGGTCAACGCCGACATTATCCGCAAGGAGATCCTCCGCCTGCGTGACGAGGGTGCGACCATCGTGCTCTCGACCCACAACATGGAGTCCGTCGAGGAGCTCTGCGACGAGATAGCCCTGATCAACAAGTCCCGCCTGGTGATCACCGGCGGAGTCGACCATATCAGGCGCGAGTACGGCAACAACAACGTCGAGCTCGTCTACACCGACGCCGACGGCCGCCACACCGAGGTCCTGCCCCGCGAGGTGGACGGCAACTCCACGCTCGAGGCCTACATCGCCAAGGGCGTGACCATCAAT
>JAFYZE010000253.1 GCA_017548805.1 Bacteroidales bacterium | reverse complement strand
TATAACCTTTCCCTCGAGCATGTCATCAAGTATATTCCGGCGGATCATTCAAGTGTCGTTTTCCTGCATCACGACCGCCTCCGGCCCGGAAATGTCGCCCTCTCCCCGGGCAAATACGAACAGTTGAAGGACGCTTATCACGAGCGCCTGGAGGCTATGCTGGAATATGTGTCCGAGGAGGACGAGTGCCGCGCGCATTTCCTGCTCCGGTATTTCGGGCAGGAAGACAGCGCGCCTTGCGGCACCTGCGACCTCTGTCGTTCCGGTGCCGCCAGGACATCCTCGAAGGAATCTACTGAGGAATGGCTGTGCGCCCAGGTGAAATCCCGCGGCGGAGAATATACGCTGGCGGACATCCGCCAGGCGTATGAATCCGCCCAGCTTGGGTTGTCTCCTGATTGGGCGGAGATGCTTCGTTCGTTGATCGATGCCGGAGCTGTTCCTCCTCCTTTATCCTAAATCTCTCAGTCAGTGATGACGAGTCCGTCGTAGGCGGGGGAGATGCCGTCAGGCAGCTCGCGGTCGAACTGGGCGTGAGTGGGGAAAGTGTGTGAAAGGTGGGTGAGCCAGGTATGCTCCGCGCCAATCTTCTGCGCCAGCGCCACGGCCTCCGAGAGACTGAAGTGCGAGTGATGGGGGTGATAGCTCACGGTGTTGAGCGTGAGGTGTTTAAGGCCTTTCAATTTCGAAAACTCCTCTTCAGGAATCCTGCTCATGTCCGTGATGTAGGCGATGTCGCCGAAGCGGAATCCAAGTACCGGCATCTTGTCATGGTATCCCCTTATAGGGATTATCTCCACACCGCCGGCGGCGGCCGTCTCCGGAGACGGAGCCTGGGCCGTTGATACGATGTCGTTGCCGCAGGGGACGATGCTTCCGTCCGGCATCCGCGTGCAGTAGCCTTGGTCGTGCATCCAGACCAGCTCTCCTCCGTTATCGGGAATGACGGCGAAAGGGGAGTCTCCTATCAGGTGGATGCGCCACTCCGGGGAACCGGGATACTTGGGGTCCGCGAACGCATAGCCGAACATGATCTTGAGTGTATTCAGGACCTTTTCCTCGCAATATATGTGGACCGGTTTGCGGTCGATGTAGTTGAATGCACGGACGTCGTCCAGTCCGCCGGTATGGTCCATATGGTTGTGGGTCAGCAAGATGGCGTCGAGGTGGATGATGTCCTCGCGCAGCATCTGGGTACGGAAATCCGGACCGGCGTCCACGAGTATCCGCAAACCTCCGTATTCGACGAGCGCGGCTGCCCGCAGCCGCTTGTCCCTAGGGTCTTCCGAGCGGCACACGGCGCAGTGGCAGCCTATGATCGGCACGCCCTGCGACGTGCCTGTTCCGAGGAATGTCAGTTTAGCATTTCCCATGGTCAGATGATGATGTCAGTCAGTTGTCCGACGAGCGAGGCGTCGTAAGGCCGCACTATGCGGATGTAGTTTCCAGTATATCCCGACATGTTCCCGTCCTTCTCCTTCGACTCGAACAGCACCCGCTCACGGATGCCGCGGTTCTTTTCGACGAATGAGTCATGGAGGCGTGAGCAAAGCTCTTCAAGCGCGAGGACGCGCTCGTGCTTGACGGCTTCAGTCAACTGTCCGGGCATCTTTGCCGCGGGCGTGCCAGGTCTCCGGGAATAGGGGAATACATGTATGAAAGCCGGCTTCAGCCGTGCGATGAAGTCGTAAGTCTCCTTGAACAGCTCATCCGTTTCGCCTGGCAGGCCGACCATCGTGTCGATGCCGAAGAATACCTTCGGTTTGCCGGGGGCTTCCATGCGCGAGCGGATGTATGCTATGCGGTCCGCAAAAAAAGCAGTGTCGTATTTCCGGCCCATTGCCTTCAGGAGAGTGTCGCTGCCAGTTTGGAGCGGAATGTGGAAATGCGGCTGGAACTTTGTCCCGGACGCGATCCAGTCGACTATCTCTTCGGTGATGAGGTTGGGCTCGATCGATGAGATGCGGTAACGCTCGATGCCGTCCACGGCATTCAGGGCCTTCAGCAGGTCAAGGAAAGACTCTCCGGTCGTGCGGCCGAAATCCCCTGTATTCACTCCTGTCAAGACTATCTCCTTCACGCCTTCCGCGGCTATGGCTTCGGCATTCCTTACGCATTCGCAGATCGGGATGTTGCGGCTCTCTCCGCGGGCGTATGGGACCGTGCAGTACTTGCAGTAATTGTTGCATCCGTCCTGAACCTTCAGGAACGACCTTGTTCTCTCTCCGGTACTGTACGCTCCGAACACAGTGTCCTGTCTTTCGGAGGGTATAGGTCCCGAAAATGCCTCACTCCGTTCGGCCCCCCCCATTGCAAGCAATGGGTCCCCCCCTCTCATGTTGCCGAGGGTGGCACAATTCTCAGGACCTATACCCTCCGAAAAAATGCCTAAAAGTCTGAGGGTTTCGGGGACGACGAGGGACTTTTCGTGCGCGTCGAAGACGTGCGCGACGCCCTCGATGGCCTCGAACTCGGCCCGGTGCAGCTCAGCGCTGCAGCCGGTCACGACGATGCGCGCATCAGGATTGATGCGGTGCATCTTCCGGACGAGATTGCGTGACTTGGCGTCCGAAGTGCCGGTGACGGTGCAAGTGTTGACCAGATAAACGTCGGCCTTTTCCTGCCATGGGACCACCTCCAGCCCGGCAGCCTTGAACTCCCGCTCGTAAGTGGAAGTTTCGGCATAGTTGAGCTTGCAGCCCAATGTCAGGAACGCGATTACCATTTCCTGTCGATGATTCTGCCGGTCCTGGATTCGTGCGGATAAGATACGGTCACCCTCGACCACTGGCATGCCCCGCCCACGGGCGGAGTGCTCTTGGATATCCTGATCTGGAAACGGATGAATTCCGGGAACTTCGCGGCGATGCCCTTGACGATCCTCCAGGCCACGTTCTCGAGCAGGTTCGAGGGCTTGTCCATCTCCTCGCGGATGACCTTGTATACATCGGCATAGTCCACGGTGTCGTCCAGACGGTCGGACTTTGCCGCGGTCTTGAAATGATACTCGGCCCTGAAGTCGACCACGAAAAGATTGCCCTCGGCCCTCTCCTTCTCGAAGCAGCCGTGGTAGGCGTGGAACTCCATTCCGCTGAGCTCCATTACGCCAACATCAGAAATACGCATGGTCTTTTTCCTATTATTGCTTTTTCCTTTTTCCATTCTGCCACGGTTTTGGTTAATATGAATTCATCAGGCATGGTGATGTTCGCCGCAATGCATATCCTGGTGGAAGGACGGCAGGACTGCAGGAGGTCGGAGAACATGGCGTCGTTGCGGTAAGGCGTTTCGATGAATATCTGTGTCTGCCGCTTGGACTGCGAGACCTTCTCGATGGACTTGATGGCGTTGCGCCTCTCTTCCGTCTTGGCCGGGAGGTATCCGCAGAAGGTGAATGACTGGCCGTTCAGGCCGGAAGCCATAAGGGCGAGCATCAGCGATGAAGGCCCCACCTGGGGTACGACTTCGATGCCGTGGCGGTGGCAAAGCGCCACCAGTGCGGCACCGGGATCCGCCACGGCCGGAAGTCCGGCCTCGCTGATGAGCCCGACGTCGCGGCCGTCGTCGAACAGTGTCACGAAGCGTTCAACCTCCTCCGCGGAAGTGTGCTCGTTCAGCTCGTGGAATTCGAGGTCCTGGATGTGCCCTTTCAACCCGGCGCTCGAAAGGTAGCGCCTGGCTGTCCTGACCTCCTCGACGACAAAGCAGCTGATGTGCTGCAAAAGGGCGAGGGTAGGGGCGGGTATCACCTCGGCGGGATCATAGTCTCCAAGGGGAGACGGTATCAGATACAGTTTTCCTTTCATTCCGGCTTTTCAACTTCGATGGTCACTTTATCCTCGTCCCTTGCCTGAACGGCATCCTGGGACTGGCGTTTCGATTTCGGTGTGAACAGGTCGCGGAAGAACAGCTTCAGCGAGTCGAACTCCTTCTGGTATGCGACGCCGACGCCGTTGCGCTGGAGGTTGTCCAGATAGTTCGTGTATTCGTCTGCGGAATGCGAGAACAGGTTCAGGCGCACCTGTCCGCTCTTGTCCATCTTGACTTCGATGTCCAGGTCACCGACCACGTCTCCGTTGCCCGAAGACATATACTGGCGGTTTCCTACGCTGCCGTTGACTATGACGCGGTTGTTGAACAACTGCGTGGAAAGGGCGACGTCGAATATGCTCCTTCCAGATCCGCTCTCGGAATAGTTGAGACCGAGGTCCAGAGGGATGTCGAGTTTCTGCAGCAGGTTGTTCAACTGGTTGGCCATGAGGTCGGCCACATTGGATGTCAACAAGTTGGAGTTGTTCACGATGCCGGACTGCTCATCCGGGATGAAGTTGTTCGTCACAAGCAGTGCGATGAACTGTTTCTGCACCTTGTCATCTGTGCTGAGTGCGCTCTCGACCCTGGATTTGGTCATAGGATCGAGGTCGGGGACATTGATGGAGAAATCCAGTTTGGGATTGCGGAGCTTGTCCGAAATGTTGACGCCGCACTCCACCGTCCTTCTGGAACTCACTGACGTCGTGTCGGCGATCAGGTTGGAAAGGGAAGTCCTGAGAGAGTACTTCGCGGCGATGGACAGGTCGCTGTCCATGATGTCACCGTTGAACTTGATGGAACTTCCGTCCGCTACGGTGAAATCCTTGCTCGCGAGGCCCATCGCATTGAAGTGGTAATTGCCGCTGTTGAGGGTGTAGTCTCCGTTGATGGTGAACACATCCTTGGACGGCCGCACTTCCAGTGCGATGGTTCCCGCTCCGCGTCCGATGAAAACATTACCGGTAGCCTTGTCCACCTCAAGGTGGGCCTCCACCTGCGGCGTAGCGTTGACGCGTACGCGTACGGCAAGGTCGTTCTCTTCCTTGCGCGTCTCCACGAGGCGGTTCATCATGAGCTCGTAAGGATCCATGTAAACTTCCTTGACGGGCTCCTTGAATATCAGCAGGTCGCTTCCGCCCGCAGTGGCGGCTCCATCAAGCGGGATGTGGAAATGGCCTCCCTTGACGGTCGTGGCGTTGATGTCGAGGAGAAGCGATGAGAAAGGTCCGGTGATGTTCACGCGTCCCGTTCCGAACACGTTTCCGTAGAATGCCTCTCCGTCGGATTCCTTGAGGTCGACGACCTCCATGTTGTTCAGACGGATGCGGGTGTTCATTCGGATGTTCTTGAAATGGTCGTATGAGATGCCGCCGGTTATGGTGCCGGTCCCGTCATAACGGTCATTGATGGAAATGTCGTCGAAGAAAACCCCGCTGCCGTTGATGTGCAGGGGACCGTTGACATGGTAAGGAACCTGGGTGTAAGCGATCTTCAGCAGTCCGTCCTCGATCCTCAGGTCGTCTCCGATGAGTTCGAGTTTGTCTAGTGGCCCGTCCGCGCTGACCTGCCCGGTGAGGCTTCCGCCCATATCGCTGAAGACATCCTTCAGGAAAGGTGCAGCGTATCCGAGGTCGAAGCCTTCAAGCCCGGCATTGAGCCCGAGTGTCTTGTCCTTGGGGATGAAATAGCCTCGGGCGTCCATGGACGTGTTGCCGTCGATGGAATTGCGGAGGGCATAGTCCAGCAGGCCGTTCTCAAGGTCCCACGAACCACCGAGGGTGACTGTTCCTGCAGGCCTGCCGGCGATGGTGGTGGAATCGGTCGAGACGTTGACCATGAGTCCCAGCTTGTCCTTGACAGGGGAGGTAACCATGGCCCTTCCGTATGCTATTCCGGAGATTCCGAGGTCCTCCAGCGAGAAGTTGTTGACCAGGCCGAGGTCGACGTCGTTGATACTGACCATCAACGTATCGGGACGGTCCCTTGACACGCCTCCGTCTATCGCGAAATTCTGCTCTCCGTTGGAGATGTTGAGGCCGTTCACTTCCACGGAGCCGTCGGAGTAGTGGTATGACGCCGGGTCGAAGCGCCACTGCTGTCCCTTGATGTACAGGTTGGACGTGAGGCTCCTGGCGTCCAGGACCGGCTGGTGTGGTGAACTCTGCGAAAGGTCTCCGGTTAGGTAAAGCTCGCCACGGTCCTCCGGATCCGTCATGTTGTTGAAGTTGAATCCTATGCCGACATTGTCGTCATTGGCATAGAGCATGAGGGCGTCGTTCCTGAGTATCAGGCTGCGGGAAAGGCTCAGTTCGGAACCCGTGACGGTCAGATTCAATGCATCGTCGCCATTGTCCAGGTCGAGGGCCGTGTTCCTCAGGTATTTGTCCTTGTATGCGATGCGCGGCGAGGTCAGGCGCCCCGTGAGCCTGCCGGCATCGGTTATCCTCAGCCTGACGGAGGTGCTGTCCGCAATGTATGCACCCGGGGCAAGGAAGGACAGGAGGTCCCTGCTGTCGTGGAAATTGAGGGCGATCCGGTACGAAGCGCCGTTCCACGGCCCTGACGGTTCGCCGAACAGGGCGGCGACCTCTTTCTTAGTGGTGATCTCCTGGATATCCTGTACCAGCGATGCGATGCTCTTCGATCCGTTGAAAGTGCCGTCCAGGAAGGCGGAGGTAAGCTTCATGCCGTAGCCGTCGCTTCCGGACTGCGAATCTATGTGGATGTCTCCGACATCGTGCATTCCGTTGGCGCTCTCAAGTACAAGGTCTTCGGCATCGACACGGCCGAGCATGCCGAGCCCGGCCACGCGTTCGAAGTTGGCGTTAAGGCTGCCCAGCGACACGCGGGAGACCTCGCGCTTGTCGATGTTGAGGGCGTGGAGGTCGGCATAGCCAAGGGTCGCGTAGAATCGGTATGCGGCATTCTCGGATGCTTTGGAAAGGTTCATGAGACCCTGGAACATGAAGTTGATGTTGGGGTCGTTGCAGATGATACGCCCGTCAAATGAGTTGTCAGCCAGTTTGCCGGTGGCATGGATGCCCGAATAGTCGTAGCCGAGAAGGTTGAGGCGGTCTATCCTTAGCGAGTCGATGTCCACTGCGGGAGCCCCTGAGGCCAGGCTTGCGCGGATGCCTGTCCTGAGCGAACATTTGCCGATGAAATCCTTTCCGATGAGCCGGCCTATGTCGAGGTCGTCCGTGACGACGTCTCCGGAGATCCTCATCGGAGCGTTCGAAGCTATGTCCTTGACGGAAAGGTCAGCCCTGGCGGACCCGGAAGGGGAGTCAAGGGTACCGTTCACCTTGAGGTCGGCAAGGCTTCCGGATGTGGTGCCGTTGAAGCGGAATGTCTCCCCCCTGGCCAGGCCGCTGAGATCCAGCGGCTTGCCGGGAATCCACTGGCTCAGGAACTTGCCGAGGCCGTCCGAAGTGAAAGTGAAATCCTTTAGCTCGCTGTTGAGCCCCATCGAGGAGATGTCATCGAGGTCGGAGAGGGTGACATCGGCCGTTCCCCCGAATCCTGAAGTCCTGTCCTTGAAGGTAAAATTGCGGATACGCAGTGAATTGACGGGGCCGTATATCCTTCCGGACGTTATGTCCGCAACTACTTCATTGTCCTTCATGGAAGGGACGAAATAGGATATGGTTTTGAATGCCAGTGTGCTGTGTCCAAGCGTACCGTCCAGCCTGACCTTGTTCATGAAATCCCCGAAATCCTCGGTCGTCCCAGTCAGGGTAAGCTCGGGGATCCTCGCGTCGGACCATGCATCGCGGATGCGGATGTCCTTGAGTTCGGTGCTGCCGTTCCCGACACTTGCGCTGCCGCTGAGGACACCTGCATAACCGCTCTTCTCACTGAGCGTTATGCGCTCCGCGGTACCGGATATCACTCCTCCGGACATCTTGAGGTCCTTGCCCTCCACGTCCGCCACGAGGTCGAGGTCTCCCCAGTCTATGCCGTATCCGGGCTTTTCCTTGGTAGTGTCGGAATAGGATATCATCCTGAAATTGAAGTCCTTGACCGAGATGTTCCGGATAGAGAATACATCGCCGTCCTTCTTCTCCTTCTCCTCGTCGGACGGAGCCATCCTGAAAACGCGGGCAAGATTGGAGGAGTAGGTCCCGCCGGGTTCACTGACGATGGCGAGGCGGGCATGCTCGATCTCCGCGTCCCTCAACTGTATGCCTTCCGGAGAAAGAAGACCCTTCAAAGTAAACCGGGCCGCGATAGTTCCGGCCTTGAACAAGGTGTCCTGGGGGACATCTATGCTTCCGTGCCAGGGATTGTCGTCGATTATGGCTAAATCCTTTATGACCAGTCCGTTGAAAGGCACGAAAGTGATGTCCGAGAACTCCATCCTGCCGTCGATGTTCTTTTCCACCGACTTGAGGACGCGCCTGACAAGGGCCGTCTGTGCCGCAGGGATCTGCAGCACGAGCAGGGCGGTCAGCAGGAGCGTCACGAGGACGACCAGTACGCGCGCGATTATCTTTAGAGCCTTTCTGATACGGATACAGTTTTTGTAACCTACAAATTTAGTAAATAAATCG
>JAFYZE010000252.1 GCA_017548805.1 Bacteroidales bacterium | reverse complement strand
GCACAACTTCGGTTGTGCCATTTTATTTGGCCACCAGTTCGACTGGTTGGGTGTATCTTCCCCAAGAAGAGGCGTAAAATCATCAATAGGCTCACAGCCGGATCATTCCGTGCGAGTTTTGGGCGTTTTCCCGCACGGATTGTCAATCTGGTGGTTATGTTAGCCGACACAGGGAGGCCGCCGGGTCTAGTTCTTCCAAAGCTTCGGGAGGAATCCTTAATAGAGGAGATGCCTCCAGGTCGACCAGTCGTGGCCGGTTTCACCGATACAGAAGTACTCATAACCGATTCCGTGCTTGTCGAGAGCATCCCTGAAGGCCTTGACCCGTGTGTTGAACATGCCCTTCTCTTCTGCACCTCCCTGTCCGATGAACAGGTAATCCACCTTGTCATTGGCTTTCGGATCATTGAGGAACTCGCCAAGAGTCTCCTCAGGAGTGTTGTCACCTGCGCTGAGAACACCGAAGTTTGCGAAGAGATCAAGAGACTTAAGACCTACGAATATAGTATGACGGCCACCCATCGAGAGGCCGGAAATGGCACGGCCATGAGGATTTGCAATGGTCTTGTAGTGGCTGTCGACGAAGGGGATGACGGCCTCGCGATACTCACGCTCCATGATGTCGAAAGTGAGCTCGGCGTGCTGGGGATGATTGCGATGGATGACCTGGTTGTTCACAAGCGCGATCAACATCGGCTCGGCTTTCCCTTCTGCGAGAAGATTGTCCATGATGAAGTTCACACGTCCGTCATACATCCAGTTTGACGGGAGTTCACCGCTTCCGCCCATGAGATAGAGAACGGGATATTCCTTCTGAGGGTCATACTGGGGAGGGGTATATACATAGATCTCACGCTCTCCTTTGGTAACAGGGCTGTAGTAGATATGACGGGTGACGGCTCCGTGAGGTACATCCTTCGCGTCCCACCAGGATGGTCCGTCGCCATGGACGATGAGCTCGCTGTAAGGAGGCATAGCCGTAAAGGCGGCATATGTATTATTGGGATCAGCCATGCTGACTCCGTCGACGACAAGATTGTACTGGTACATATCGACCGGGAGAGGGCCGATGGTGAGAGTCCAGATACCGTCTTCTCCTTTAGTGAAAGGAACGTTCCCCCGGACTCCCATGACTGTTGTCATTGCGCCCGAGAGGGCTACGGACTCCGCTTTCGGGGCCCTGAGCCGGAAAGTGACGGTATGGTCGTCATTTACCTGTGGCGAATTCAGGTTCGCGCTGAAGGGGATCAATCCCTCGGTGTCTTTCTGAGGGTTAAAGCTGAGGTTTACGTTCGACTGCTGGGCGGATGCCGTCAAAGCAAAAAGTAGCGAAATCGCCACGGTAATGGTTGTTTTGTTCATAATAATGTATTTTTACTCTGCAATATACGAAAAAAAAGAAAACACTGCCGTATTGTTTATCTCCTGACCGTGATGTGGAAGCAGTTCTGCTGCCTTTCGTATTTGACATAGCAGCGGTTGCCTTGGTCGTGGATGTCCTTGAGGACCTGGCTCAGCGTAGCGCGGAGGTACTCGGGAGGGACATCTTCGTACGGGCGTCCGCGAAGGTCGGGAATTTTCACGTAGCGCCAGTATGACAGGTCGAAAGTGGTCCCGTAGCAGTGTGTTGAGTTCTCGGCGGCGTTGATATTGTTCTTGCTGAGCTTGGCGACATCCTCTTCCGTACGCAGGACAGAAGTGACTACAAGTTTATAGGGGTTCAGCCCTTTTGAACTCAGCGAGTCTTGGAAGACGCGGCCGATATCATCCAGCAGTTCCTTTGCGGACGGGATCAGGTAGGGGATGGAATGTGTCAGGGAGTCGATGACATAAGTGTCCGTCGCTTCCAGCTTTACCAATTTTGACTTGAGTTTTTCGGCCTCTTCCCTGTTCCTGACGGGAGGGACTCCGATTGCCTGCGCGACTGCCAGCTGGACTTCGTTTACATCATTGAACTCCTTGGCGAAATTGACATCCCAGATACGGACGGGATGGTTCTCGATCGTTCCGAGGGCAAGCCAGCGACGCTCCTTGATGCATGACCTAGCACTGAAAAACACATACAGGACAAGGCATGCGGCAAGGAAAGCGCCGGCTTTTACAAGCAGTGACCGTTTCATTCCAGACCAGGCCCCAGTTTGACGGATTTGCCGGCGGCGAGGGTGAAATCCTTGGTCTGGCCGGCATATCGCACGGTGAACGGGTGTCCGAACTCGGACTTGATCTCGCAGGAGGTCATCTTGCCGTCTTTCCAGCTGATGCTCACCTCATAGCCGCCCCTGGCCTTCAGGCCGCTGACGGAGCCGTCCTTCCAGCTTGCCGGCAGCGCGGGCAGGATGGAGATCTCGCCGGCGTGGCTCTGCAGGAGGCTCTCGGCGATGGCGGCTGTAATGCCGAAGTTGATGTCGGACTGGTTGGAACCTGAGAAGTGGAGGTTGTTGCCGAAGCCGCCGCGGCGGCCGGAGGACATGAAGATCTTCCTCAGGATCTCATCCGTCTTGTCGCCGTTTTCCAGCCTTGCCCACTGGCAGATGTCGATCGCGCTGTTCCAGAATACCGTGACCGGGCGCGGCTCCAGCCAGGCCTCGACGGCCTTGGCGAGCTCGGGAGTCCCTCTCAGGGTGATGGAATTGCCGGGATAGAGTCCGAAGGTGCCGGACCAGTTGTGGTTCTCACGGCCGCGTGTCCAGTCCTCGATCCAGCCCTGGAGCATGCCGTTTTCACCTATCATGTAGGGCGGAATCTTCTCAAGCGTGGCTGCCAGCTCGCTGCTGAATTCGCTATCTATCCCCAGAATCCTGGCAGCCTCGATGCAGTGGGGGAACGGATCCCTGATCAGAGCATTGTCCATCGTGGTGGACGGTGCGAGGAACATCTCTTCGGGATTGCCGT